>JAGLSW010000679.1 GCA_023135565.1 Candidatus Aminicenantota bacterium
CAGAGCACACAGAGGGCACAGAGGGCACAGAGAGAAAAGGGGATAGGCAAAAAGGAGATTTTTCCCATGCGTCGAATTTGTCCTATATGCCCCATCGAGTTCTCGAGTTTATACGTCCTTTCGATCTAAGTAAAGCGCCGCTGCTGCGGGTTGGTTTGATAAAACAAGAGGAAGCCGGGTATATCCTGTTGATAGACATGCACCATATTATTTCCGACGGCACGTCTATAAAGGTATTTGTCAATGATTTTATGGTTCTATATGCCGGCAAGGAGTTAACTCCACTGCCCTTCCAGTATAAAGATTTCTCGGAGTGGCAGCATAGTGAAGAATGGAAAGAAGCCGTGAGCAGGCAGGAGCAGTATTGGTTGGAACAGTTTGCCGGGGATGTCCCTGTCCTAAAACTGCCCTATGATTTTCCCAGGCCCGCGAAACGCAGTTATGCCGGAGATTCCTTAGAGTTTGAAATAAATCGGGACAAAACCGAAACTTTACGAAAGCTGGCGGACGAAGAAGGAGTGACCCTGTTTATGTTTCTCCTGAGTATCTATAATATATTGTTGTCGAAATTAAGTTGGAGCGAAGATATCGTAGTGGGCAGCCCGGTAGTGGGACGCAGGTCTGTGGATGTGCAGCAAATAATCGGTATGTTTGTCAATACTGTGGCACTCAGGAATTATCCGGGAGGGAGTAAAACCTTTAACGAGTTTTTACAGGAAGTAAAAAAGAGAACCCTGGAAGCTTTTGAGAACCAGGATTATCCCTTCGAGGATTTAGTAGATAAAGCAGCGCCGGCCCGGGAAATTTCTCATAATCCAATGTTCGATACTATGTTTACTTTGCAGAATATCGGTGTCCCCGAAGTGGAACTACCGGGATTGAAACTAAAAACTCTCGAATACAAGCACCGTTTCTCCAGGTTCGATATGACCTGGCTCGGTATAGAGGTGGCCGCGGGGCCACAGCCCGTGAAGGAGGATGAAGCGATTTCTATACCCCCGGAAAATTCTCGTGAAAAAACAAAATTTTCTTCATATAGTAATATAGAAGATGAGAGTAAACTGGTTTTCTCCATCGAATACAGCACCGCCCTCTTTAAAGAAGAGAAGATACGGAGTTTTGCCGGATTTTTTGAAGAAATAATCGATATCGTAACAGCCGGCAGGGAAATTTGTTTAGAGGACATCGACTTAGTTCACAGCCCGGTTAGTCCTGGAAAAGCTATAAAAGAAGAAGCCATGGGAGATTTTGATTTTGTTTGAAGTAGGGCGACTGTGGACGCCGTCCCCCCGCGCTGCGGGCTAAGTGAGGTGAGTTTTATGAAAGAAAAAAGAATATCGGATCAGGCCATCCATTTTATATTATCCCGGAAAAATGAAGAGTTGAAGGATTTGACCGGTTTAGAAATAGCACGGAACATCGGTACAAATCAAGCTGAACTATCCCGAAGTTTTAAAATAGATTATAATATTACTTTATCCGTGTTTGTAAAAAGGGAAAAAATATACAGGGCCTTATCCATTCTCGACAGGGACCATGAGAAATCGATAGATGAATTGGCTAAAGAATTAGGATTTCTTAAAGTTGAAGATTTTATCATGGAATTCAGGCGCCAGGCGGCCATCGAACCGCAAAAGTACCGTGAATTAAGAAAAAAAGCGAAACCGGCTAAACAGGCTTGAAAATCTTTTTTATAAGAATAAAAAGCCTACGCGATAATAAAAAATACTCATTTATTAGGGAGAGTATAACTTAGCTCCGTTTGCCCCGCAGGTGTTTATTACCGCCATGTAATGGCAAAAGGTTCTATCGATCTACTTTTCAGTAAAAAAATCCAACACATCATCTTCGCAAACATAGGTTTTTTCGTCGATTAGGCAGCAGTCTAACTCCCCGGTTTCGATTTTTTTTAAAACAAATTCAAGGGTGACGGGGAAATTTTTACCGATGTCCTCCGGGTTGTAATATTTAACGCCGTATAATTCGATCACCGCTGCTCTCCCAGGTTTAAATTCCCGGGAATTTTACCGGGGCTTTCTATGGAAAGGGGTTTTCGGGCTTTATCATATATAGTGTTCACATTTTGCATGGCACTATTATACCATGTTATACCATGAGTAACAACAATGCATCAACCGAATAAATCGTAACTATTTCTATTGAATTCTAATTAGTGGAAAGGAAAATTTGGGATTAGGACTTGACACACTCTCTTTAATCTGTTAAAACTATTATGTTATCTTACCGGTTATGTTATTACACGGCGGTAGTGAACAACATAGTATTCACATTTCAAGTTCCTCCCGTTATGTGATTTTTTTCAAGATTGTCTTGAAAAAAACATTATATGATTTCCTCTGAGTGCGCTGAAATTTCACCAGGGCAGCGCCCATGAAGGTATGATTAAAAATAGGAGGCAAAATTATGAAACGTATTTTAGTAATCGATGATGAACGCCAGATATGCGAAATGCTCCGCAAAAAATTGGAATCCGTGGGTTATGCAGTAGCAGAAGCGCCCAATGGAAAAGTGGGTTTAAAACTACATAAAGAAAATCTCTTCGACTTAATCATAACCGATATTTTTATGCCTGAAAAAGAGGGTCTCGAGACCATCAGGGAACTTAAGCAAGATTTCCCGCAGTTAAAAATCATCGCCATTACCGGGGGCTATAGTTCAGGCCCCGAAGAACTTCTGAATGTTGCCAGGATGCTTGGCGCCGACCGGACATTTCCCAAACCTTTCAAATTAAAAGAAATAGTAGAAGCGATCAACCAACTGCTGGGGGAATAGAGTGGGAGGACGCCGTCCCCTATGTAATTAGATTCGCAAGTGTATAAATATTACACCTTTTTGTTTTGGCCTCATGAGCCGGCAAAAAAAAACCGGCGCCGGGGCCAAACCGGGGAACCCGGTTAAACCGGACCGGGCGTTTGGTTATAAAAGCTTGATAATAAAGGATTTCAAAGCCCAGGTTATTTTATAACGGGGCAGGTGTACTTTTTTCGGTGTAGGGCAGGAGGGGGAAAGGGCAAGAATCCAATTGGCAAGAAAATTGCACTTACAAGTTTTAGGAGTAGTGAAATGAAAAAACAAGGTTTTACAGTAATCGAGTTATTGGTGGTAATAGCCATTTTCGGGGCAGTGGTGGCAATGGTGGCCAGTATAGGCCCCTCGGTGGGAAAAAGGGCGAAGTTGAACCGCACGGTTAACAGTTTTGTCGCCGATATTAATTTAGCGAAGAATTTGGCCTCCGCGGAAAACAAGTTTGTTGCCATTGATTTTAGCGATGATGGCGCTTCGTACCGGATTTTAAAACAGAAAGATATCATGTATTTAGACCCTACCTTCGACACCTCCTACGGCTGGACTTATATAAAGACGGTCAATCCATTGGAAGGGGAGTCTTTTTTCAACCCTGATAATGTTGTAGATATTGCTTTCAATTCCACCGGCCAGCCGCACGATGTGAACACCCAGCAGGCGCAGCAGTTTATTTTTACCATATTCGTAAAGAAAAGTAGGTCCGGCCCCCCGGAGGCCGACAATATAGACTATATAAAGAAAGTAACCATATATCCCTATGGAGGTGTTAAAATTGAATAAAATAAACGTTTTTCAAAAATATGTTCGAAAAGAGAACCTGCCTGACGGTGGGTGTGGTTCGTTACATCCAGGTAACGGCTTCGATAGAAATAAAGACAAAGCAGGGTTCTCTTTAATAGAGGTTTTGTTCTCGATTGCTATTTTGTCTTTTGTAATTGTTTCCATCCTCAGCGCCTTTGCCCAACGCATGCAGACAGATAGAAATACCGGTTTTAAGAATGTGGCCATTATCCTGGCGGAAGCCAAATTGGAGGAGTATATAAAGTTTCCTTCCACCCAGATAAGCATGGCATTCCCGGCCACCGCCGTCGATTATATCGTATACAAAGGCGGGAAAAGACCGGAAATATTGCAGAGCGACCCCGGGTTAAACAAACAGTTCAGGAGAACGGCGCAGGTCACCCAGGATGGAAATTTGGCCCGCATCCGCGTAGTAGTGGAATACGGGTATGTGGCAAGAGACAGCCATTATCCCTTTAGGGTTGTTTTAAGTTCGCAGCGAGGTTTATAACCATGAAAAAAACACAAGGTTTTTCAATAGTGGAAATGTTAATATCCACCACCCTGATACTGGTAGTCATGTACAGCGTTTTTATGTTGTTAGAGTTCCATGGCGAGCTTTCGAAAACCCAGCAAGCGCGTACCCGGCTGCAGCAGGAATCCCGTTTTTTATTGACCAATTTCGCTTCCGATCTCAAGAATGCCGGAGCAATCCTGACGTTGGTGCACACCGGTGGATTTTTAGCCCAGGCCCCTTTCTTTAACGGCGTCTATCCCATCAACGGCAATTTCTCCGGTGTCGATCAATATCCCGACGGCATTATTATCGCTTCCGGCGATCCCTATGCGGTAACGAAATTAGCCGCTCCCGCCGTCCCATCCGGCGGTAGTTCTCTCCAGGTAGATTCAACCCAGGTGGAGTACCCGGCGGATCCCTGGGCGCAGGGCGATAAGGGAATTCTTGTGGGCGCCGACGGCTACTATGTGTTTGAAGTGCAGTCGGTTACCGCTAATTCGATAGCTATGAGGAGCGCCCCGGTCTACTACTCGGGGCTGCTGAATTCGCCGCAGACCCCGCAGAATACCGATACAGGTTATGTGGACACTGTCACTACGGCGGGAAATAGCGTCACTTATCCCAACAAAGCGCCGGTTATCCGGTTGACCGATTTCGGGATATACTTAGTGAACGAGAGGTTCAATAGTAAAACCAAACGAACCATGAGGGAGTTGATAAAAGTAACCGACTCCAACGGTGCGGGCGGGAATTTCTTAGCCGAATCCAACCAGGCGGAAAAGGGAGTGATTGCAGAGAATATCTGGGATTTCCAGGTCAGTTATGTTTGTTATCCCAATTATCCCGATCATACGGTAAAAAATTCTTATTTTAGTCCCGACTCTACCGGCGGCACATTCACCGACCTGATGGATGAGATCAACACCCGGGCTTTAAAAGAGATAGTTATTAATGTGGTGGCTTTAAGCGACGAATATGCCGGTAAAGGCTATTTCGACAAGCTCAATGTGCCCACTATCGGCGACCGGGCGTCTTACACGCTACCCGCCGGGAAGTACACCTATCAACTATTCACTCTCAATATAGCCCCCCGGAACTATAATATATCTATATAATATAGGAGAAAAAGATGCGAATAAAAAAGAAAAGGATACGGAAAAAGGAAAAAGGGAGCGCCCTGGTATTAACGTTGATAGCTGTTTTATTGTTATCCGGGTTGGCCATTACCGGCTTAACCGTCAGTTCCACGGAAGTGCAGAGCACCGGTAATTTTTTGCTGAATAAGCGAGCTTATTATGCGGCGCTGGAAGGTGTGGAAGCAGTGCGCAACGAGATATTCAGGCAGCCCGACCCGGAATCGGTGACAGCCATCCAGATGGATTTGCCCCAGACCAAAAGCGGAGGCGGCCCGAATTATACTTATTATATTACCGGTTCCATGGAGGACTTGCGCTATTATACCGAGAACCAGACGGCCCCGCCCACTGTGAATTTTTTTGCCGGCTTTCCGCCGCCGCCGCTGGCCGGTATTTCTCTCACCGGCAGTGCCAATGTAGCGCCTGTGATCTGGCGTGTTCATATTACTTCCAGTATCAATGTAGGCAAGCGTAAAGCTTATGCCGAGATCGAATCGGGTATTTATTCCATCGTAACCGTATCTTATTAAAGGGATCCGGTTAGATGTTCCGGTTTCGAGAACCCCACGGCGTGGGGGAGCAATAAGCGGCTTCGCCGCAGGAAGCGCTTTTGATTCTAAATTATCAAAAGTTTTGATTAAACTTTTTCAAAAGTTTAGCCCCCGGCAGGGCCGCCGGAGGCAAGAGCGCTTTTGATTCTAAGAGAAGAGGAGTAATTTTAGATAGATAAAGAAATTAAAGAAGAGGTGATAAAGAAAATGAAAAAATACCGTAAGTTTTTAATAGTTATGATAATCGTGATGATCCCCTTATTTTTCCTGCAATCCGATGATAAGGAATTGTTTATGGGGTTAAACATCGATATGGAAGCCGTTAAACCCAATGTGGTTATCCTGATGGATTCTTCCGAGATAATGAATTCCGTCATGTGGTATCCAAAGTACGGGTTGGACGGCGAAGCCGGCACCGCTGACGACGGCTATGACCTTTATGAAAATTACACCGGTTTGGTGGACGGTTTCGGCGTCGAAGGCGACAGGTTCTGGGAAAACGACACCAGCCTGTGGCAGGCCCGCTGGATTTTCGACGGCAATGCCGAAAAATTTACTACGGCTGAGTTAGGTACTTATGCCACCGGTTGTTATGCCGATGACGGCACCGCCGAACCGACGGATTTTCAGGTGGGCGGCAACGGCTCCGCTAATTTTGAAATAGGAGACCGGATCATATACATGGCTGCCGATGGAGCCAGCGACGCCATGGCTACTATTGAAGATAAATACACCGTGACCGACCCTGTTTCTGCTGTCACCAATACCTGGATCAAGGTTAAAGATGTGGTGGGCGGACCGATTGAACCCATTGCCAACGCCTATGGCCTGGGACATAACGTTTTCCAGAAACCCCCGAACTCGGACTACACCAACTACACACCGGTGATCGTGCGTTTGTACGGCGATTTGGATTATGTCGATCTTACCAAGAAAACCCTCTATGACCGCAACTATTTGAAGTGGCTCTATCTTCATGCTACCGATGATATCCGCGAAGCGGTCACTCATTTCTCTACTTACGGCACTTTCGATACCACTGAATTCCCCGGCTGGGTATCTTCCGCCTGCACTTCCGATAGTAAGACCGAAACAAAGTATACCTTTACCCGCATCCAGGTGGCCCGGGAAGTGGCCTGCAAAGTGGCCGAAGATTCGGTCAGCGTCGTTAAACTCGGTCTCTTCAAGTATAAAGAAAATTACGGTGCCGATATGTTGGACGTGCTCAACGATATGAGTGAAGCGGCCAGTATGCTGAATGACTATAAAAATACTATATATACCAAAGTGTCTGCCGACGGCGCTGCTCCCATGGCCGAAGCCCTGGCCGATGTTTGGTTCTACTTAAGGCCGCATCCCGGCGGAGTCACCTGGCAGCCGGTGAATTACGACACTGCCGTCGGCAATACCAGTCTCTTCGAATATTGGTGCCAGAATACCTATATAGTGGTAATGAGCAGCGGCGAATCTACATACGATGTCTTCGATGACGCCAACTGGACGGGCACCATGTTCGCCGATTGGCCGGTGAGAAGAGCCGACACCTGGGCCGAATGGAAGGATGGTTGGGGCGATACCGATTATAATGAAGCAGGCCCGGACGATTCCGATGTGAAGGGCATCCCCGCCGGTTACGATTCGGAAACTTCTTACTACTGTCCCAACTGGACCTGCTGGCAGCGCCTCCAGTCCGACGGCACCACCGACCTATACGGCAGCGATTACTTAGATGATTTGACCTATTTTATGGCCAATTCCGACCTCTTCCCGGAAAAAAATGTATACGGGGCTGATTTGTACAATCAGCAGACTCTTAAGTTCGACGGCTGGCCCGGTTTCCAGAGGATGTTTACCTATACCATCGGCTTCGGCACGGACAGCGACCTGCTGCGCGATGCTGCCATAAACGGCAAAGGCGCCTATTATACCGCCAACAACTACGAGGAGTTGGTGCAAGCTTTCAGGAATGTCATTACCAGCATCCTGCTGCGAAATTTCGCTTTTTCGGCTATCACCGCTCCTAAAAAAACCGCCACCGCGGCCAATACCGTGCTGCAAATCTCTTATGTAGGGTATTTTTTACCCTCCCAGGCCGCCTCTATCTGGGAAGGTCACCTGCTGGCTTATGAGTTGATAGACAAGTGGGGTTACGATATGGACGGCAGCGGCACGGTGGAAATAGGCGAATATATTTATGATAACGAAGAGGATTGTTTCGACCAGAGCAGTGAATGCAACCGAATGGTCAAATTGTCGGAGGATCAGGCCTGGGATGCGGCGGACCGGGTTCCCGAGGTCAGGAATCTTTATTCCAATGATAAAAACCTCAACCTACTCGATTTTAAAGATACCAACAGGCCCACCCTGAAACTGCTTATGGGCGTCGGCGACGCCGACTCCGACCAGATCGTTGCCACTCTCAGGAAGCCCAATTTCGGTGATGTATTCCACTCCGACGTCGGTTTCGTAGGCCCCCCGCTGCTGGGCAAGAAGTACCTCCATTACATAAATCCTTTAGACCCTTCGGGCGAACAATTTGAAACCTTTTACCAGGACAATGAAGATAGGCGCCGGGTGCTCTACGTGGGCACCAACGACGGCATCCTGCATATGATTACCGCTGACGACATCACCCACGTGGACGGCAGGGACGCCGGTAAAGAGCTCTGGGGACTTATTCCCGATGTCATATTGCCCAAACTGAAAGACATCGTTATCGACGGCGTGCACACCTATACCATGGACGGAAGGTTAACCGCAGAAGACATCTACTATGTCAAAGACGGTGATGCCAACGAATCCTGGGCCACTGTGATGGCTCTCGGCCTGCGCTCCGGCGGTAATGCCTATTACCAGTTAGATGTCACCGAAGTAGACGCCGAACCCGATATCATGTGGAAATTCGTCGAACCCGACTACAGCGGCGAAAGCTGGGGAAAACCGCTTTACGGTAGGGTAAAGATCGAGGATGCCTCAGCTACGGGCGGCATAAAAGATACATGGGTAGTGATATTCACTGGCGGCTTTGCTTACAGTCACGAAAGGTCCGACGATTTAAGGGGAAAAGCCCTGTTTATCGTGGATGCAGCCAGCGGCAAGCTGCTGTGGATGGTGGCTTACGATTCAGTTAGCGGCGGTGCGGATGCCAACGGTACTTTGGTGCAGGTGACCGACAGCGATGGTTGGACCATTAACAAGCGTCTCACCAAATCCGCTGCTTTTAATTTCCCCATCGCCTCTGCGGTTTCCGCGGTAGACAAAGATTATGACGGTTTCCTCGATCATATTTTCATGGGCAACGTAGGCGGCAGCATGTTCCGGGTAGACCTGACCGTCGCGGATGTGGAGCAGTGGAAAACAACCCAGATTTATGAATCCGAAGTAGTCACCACCCCTACCGCTGAAACGATTGTATCCATAACGGGAAATCTCTATGATCTCAAAAAAGCCCTTGCTTTCACTGAAGGCGATCTCGTAATGGGCGCCACCTCTAAAGCTTTAGGCTATGTCACCTTAGTTGAACTGAAGTCCATCAACATGAGCGTTCTCGACGGCTCTTTCCAGGTAGGCGAGGAACTGGTTATAAAAGAATATGATCCCATATTTATTTCCCCCGCTGTCGCTTACGACGCCTGTTACAATCTTTGGGTGGCTTTCGGCACCGGGGACCGCGACCGGCCCCGCACCAACCCCACTGCCGGAGCATTTGTGGTCATCAAAGACCAGGGTGGCAGTGTAGCTTATTCCAAAGCAGGCACCAACCCCTTAGTGGAACTGTCCTGGAGCGGCGATACCCTGACTTCAGGAGATATAGAAATAGAAGACGGTTTCTATTTCGATATGCCCGGTACTTATGAGAAAATGTTCGACCCGGAACCCATCATCATCCCCGACGCGGACTTAGTGCCCCATATCTATATGAACACCTATACGCCCCCATCGGTAAATATAAAAGATATAGACAATCCTTGCGATGTGCCCCGTGAAGGAGCCATGACCTTTTACGATATTTCCATAAGCAACTGCGGTGAAATCGGAGCTGATAAGATGGCCGGTCGAATTGCCGGAGGCGGCATCTACCAGGGCAAAGAGTATGTCATGTATGTAGGAACCGGTGAAGTAGCCTCGGTTCCTCCCTTAGAGCAGACCAGCACCAAGAAGCTTCCTTATCCCGGCGGCATCGTATTCTGGAAGGAGAAAAAAAGATAGCCCTGCGGCGCGGGGGGCCTATGAGGGGCTTATCTCAGGTTAGAAAAGCGTATCGCTCATAAAAAGTTTTTGCGGGGTCCAGGGGCAGTTTTTTTAAAAAGCGCCCCTGGCCGCCGGAGGCAAGAAAATGCCGATGGCCGAATGCTGCTTAGGGCTTGCCGTAAGCTATAGAATCGTGGTATAATAAACTCTTACTTAATAAAAAACTGTGCAGGGATCGCGAGACTTAATATGAAGAAACTGAAAGTAAAAAAGATTGTAGTGTACTTAATTCCACTTTTCCTTGTGTCCATTTTGGCCTCCTGCGGCGGCGGCAGGACTCCCGCCCCGGTGAAAAAAAAGCAGCAGGTAGAAGAGATTACCGTAGATACGGGCGAGGTAAGTACCCCGGTTAGGACAGCGGTTAAAAAAAGCGACAGGATAAAACGTACCCTCCTGTTCCCACCCGATATGCGTGCCGGTTCGCGGATCAGGGCGGCGGCGGACCTCTCTCCCGCCTTAAACCCCGATGAAGACGAAGCTCTCTCCTACATTTTTTACAAAAACACCAAACTTTTCAAAGAACAGGAGGAAAATTCCGTTCCCCCTAACTCTTACAAGAAAGGCGATTCGCTATTCGTGGATGCGCTGTTTTATAAAGAAGGCGAGGAAATAGAGCGCAAGAGATCGGATATGGTATTTATTACCAACTCCAAACCGGAAATCGGAGAGGTAGAATTTCCTACCATAAAAGGAATGGGAACCTATACCATCGTAGTGAATGCCTCGGATGAGGATAAAGATAAGTTGACCTTTTCTTTAGACAAGGATTACGGTATCCCCCCCGGTATGACGATTAATGCCGGCAGCGGCACCATCACCTATACCCTGGACAGTGACCCCGGCACGAAGGTAAAATTTAAAGTAGTAGTCAGAGACGGCGATGGCGGTGAAGACTGGAATGAACTGGCAATCAATTTTGCCCGGCAAAGGACAGAAAAAAAATAATAGGAAACAGGGTAAGAGGGTTCTTTCCTGTTTCCCGGTGAAGCGAAGCTTCAAAAAAAACTATTGTGAAACGGTACAGCATTAGGAGCCGGTTAAACTATGAATAAAAAAAACATAATCATATTGGTTGTTTTTTTCGCTGCACTTTTCCTGGTCATGTTTCTTTTAAAAAGGAGCGATGTGGGGGAAATTAGGGATAAAAGCGGCAGAAAAATCGTTAAAAAGAAAGAAAAACCCCTGCAAATAAAAAAAGTGCCGGTAGAACCGGCAAAGCCGCGTTCTTCGCATGTTGTCAGGGTGGCGCCGGAATTAAATAGGAAGCCCGACGGCAAAGTGACTTTTAATTATCGTTGGTTTGTAAATGGAGAAGAAATCTTCAATTTGAATGAAAGCATTTTGCCTGAACAGTATAGAAGGAAGAATAACCGCGTGTACTGTATTGTCCAGGGATTCCAGGGCGATTATGAAACAAAGGAGAAGAAGAGTAAGGAGTTTGTGATAGCCAATTCACCGCCGGTAGTAGGCTACCAGAAAGTAAAGGATTTTAGTGTGCCCGGTGAGTTTTACCATAAGATTAATGCCCATGACCCGGACGGGGATAAGATCGAATATAGTCTTGTTTCTCCTTTAGGAATGGGAGTAGAATTAGACCCGGATACCGGGGAAATTCGCTGGCAGATTGCCGGGATACCCGAAGTTGAGCGAAAAGTGACCAGTGAAGACGGCAGCCGGAGCTATACTGTTAAAGTGCCGGACAGGGCCAATGCCAGGGTAAATATCGTGGTGCAAATAAAGGATTCCGACGGTGCCGAAAAGATCGTTTCCTTAAAGCTCGATCTGGCGACCGGCCGCGATGTAAGCCACTTAAGTTATTAGAATTGTAATTTGTAATTTCCCCCAAGGCTTGTTATAATAGCCTATGAAAATAAAAGAAATTTTTAAAACGTCCTTAAAGCAGAAAATAAATAGTGTCCTCAGTTCTAAAAAAGATAAAGAAGAAATCCTCGAAGAATTAGAAGAAATCTTGATCCTCTCCGATATTTCCATGGACTTAGTGCAGCGGATTCTCGGCAGCTTGAGAAAGAGAAACAAGTTTTCCTTTGACAAAGAGGATTTTCTCACGGTCTTAAAGGAGGAAATAAAAAATATATTTTCTACAGCCGGCCCCGGCGCAGTGGAACTTCCTGCCGGGAAGAATATTATAGCCTTAGTGGGCATTAACGGCAGCGGCAAAACCACCACGGTAGCCAAGATAGGGAATTATTACCGGGACCGGGGGAAAAAAGTATTGTTAGCCGCGGCCGATACGTTCCGGGCTGCCGGGAGTTCCCAACTTGCTCTATGGGGCGAACGATTGGGACTGCCGGTAATAACCGGGGATAGGGGAGCAGACCCCGGCTCTGTAGTTTACAACAGTATCACTTCTTTTAAAAGTAAAGATTATGACCTGCTGGTAGTGGATACAGCCGGTAGGGTGCAGACAAAAGACAACTTGATGAAAGAATTGGAAAAACTGGCCAAAGTCATTAAAAAAGCCTTCCCGGAAAGAGAAGCTGAGATTCTCCTGGTTGTAGATGCCACCATGGGGCAGAACACCCTGGATCAAGCCAGGCGGTTTAAGGAGTTTTCCGGCATCACCGGGATCGTATTGGCCAAGATCGACGGCACGGCCAAAGGCGGCACAGTGGTTAATATCGTCGCTGAAATGAAGATACCGGTGAAGTTTCTCGGCACCGGTGAGAAGGCGAAGGACTTAATCGAGTTTTCCCGTGAGGAGTTTGTTGAAACCTTATTAGCCTGACCCCGTGATGTTTTTTACCACGAAGCACACGAAGGGCACGAAGAAGGGCAGCCAATAAAGGGCTTTCGAGTAACAGGTAAGCGTATCGCTCATCAAAAGTTTTGTTCA
>JAGLSW010000068.1 GCA_023135565.1 Candidatus Aminicenantota bacterium
CCGGTAAAGACATTACAGACCGGTGAAATCCTGGTGGCCTGCCGGTATATTTCCCCCGGGTATTGGAAAAACCCGGAAGCCACCGAGGAAATTTTCGACCAGGATGAGGAATTGGGGAGAATCTACTGGACCGGTGATTTAGGACGCCTATTAATGGACGGCGGCATCGAATTTTTAGGACGCGGGGATTCCCAGGTGAAAATCAGGGGATTCCGGGTAGAGGTAGGTGAAATCGAGACCTGGTTGTTCCAGCATAAAAAAGTTAAAGAAGCGGTTGTCCTGGCAAAAGAGGATGACCGGGGGGACGCTTATCTATGCTCTTACGTTGTGCCCCACAAGCTGGATACAGGAGAGGAAGATGTGTTAACCATATCGGAAATAAGGGAGTTTTTATCGAAAGAGCTGCCCGATTATATGGTGCCCTCCTATTTAGTCCAATTAAAGGAGATGCCCCTGACCCAGAGCAATAAAATAGACCGCAAAAAATTGCCTGAACCCGAACACGTTAGGCCTCAGTTGGGTGTGTCCTATGTGGCCCCTGCCGGCGGCCTGGAAAAAGAGATCACCGGCGTCTGGAAAGAAGCTCTTAAATTGGATAAGGTGGGCATAAACGATAATTTTTTCGATCTTGGAGGCACTTCTTTCGATATTTTGAAAGTTTCCGATGGCTTGCATGAAATGTTGGGCAAGGAAATTCCCATTGTGAATTTGTTCCGGTATCCCACCATCAGTTCGTTTATCGATTACTTAGAAAGCGAGGAAAAAGAAAAACCGGGCGGTGCCGTGAAAATGAAAACGGTCGCGAAACCGCACGCCACATCCTCCGATATAGCGGTAATCGGCATGGCCGGGAGGTTTCCCGGCGCCCGGGATATAGCTGGATTCTGGGAGAATTTGAAAGCGGGCGTTGAGTGTATTTCATTTTTTACCACCCGGGAGTTGGCGGAGCGAGGAGTGGAAAGGGAACTGCTCCAGGACCCCGCCTATGTAAAAGCCAAAGGCATCATGGAAGGCATAGAATATTTCGATGCTTTTTTCTTTAATTATTCGCCGGTGGAAGCCCGGATGATGGACCCGCAGCTCAGGGTTATGCACGAGGTCTGCTGGGAAGCCCTGGAGGATGCTGGTTACAACGCCGAAGTTTATGAAGGTTCTATCGGGTTATATGCCGGGAATGCGCCCAACCAGTATTGGTCGGCTCTGACCTACATCAACCGCAAGGAAGATATAGACACCGCCTTTTTGAATAGCAATTATAGTACGAAAGTCTCATACAAGCTAAATTTAACCGGCCCCAGTTATATTGTACAAACCGCCTGTTCCACTTCTCTAGTTGCCATTCACTTAGCCTGTGTGGGATTGCATCTCGGGGAGTGCGATATGGCCCTGGCCGGGGGCGTGTCTATTTCTCTCCCGGATAAAGAAGGCTATCTTTACCGGGAAGGGATGATTTTATCGCCCGACGGCCACTGCCGCGCTTTCGATGCCGAAGCCGGAGGAACCGTTTTCGGCAATGGCGCCGGTATCGTAGTGTTGAAGCGTCTCGAAGACGCCGTCGCAGATGGCGATACTATATCTGCTGTCATTAAAGGTTCGGCGACGAACAATGACGGCAGCCGGAAAGTAGGCGTTACGGCGCCCAGTGTGGATGGGCAGGCCGAGGTAATCCGAGCCGCCCATGAAATAGCGCAGGTAGAGCCGGAAAGTATTACCTATATTGAAGCCCACGGCACCGGCACGGTATTGGGCGATCCCATCGAAATAGAAGCCCTGAAGCTGGCCTTTGGCGCTGATAAAAAAGGGTACTGTCATATCGGGTCGGTGAAACCCAATGTAGGGCATCTCAACGCGGCTTCCGGGGTGACCGGTTTTATCAAGGCCGTGTTATCGTTGAAACACAGGCTGCTCCCTCCCAGTTTACATTTCGAGACCCCCAACCCGAAGATCGATTTTGAGAACAGCCCGTTTTCGGTAGTGAAAGAACTGACCGAATGGAAAAGCGATTCTTCAGCGGCTGGCCGGGACGCAGCCCCGCTTCGAGCCGGGGTGAGTTCTTTCGGCATCGGCGGCACCAATGCGCATGTAGTGCTGGAAGAATGGGATGATATGAGCCGCTCCGCGGAAGACACAGCAGAGTTCGGAGAAAAAAAAGGGGACAGGCAAAAAAATTACGTTTCCAATAGGTCCGATATGTCCTATTCGTCCCATCCGGATCCGCGGTTATTGGTATTATCCGCCCGGACTCAGGTTGCCTTACACGAAATGAGCGAAAATTTCGCCCGTCATTTAAAAGAGAATCCCGGTATAGATCTGGCTGACGCCGCCTATACTTTGCAGTTAGGCAGGAAGGGCTTTATGTACAGGAAAATGCTGGTTTGTTCCAATAAAGAGGAGATCGACAACCTGCTTTCCGCGCCGGTTTTTCAAGCCCGGGAAGGCAAGAAAGCCGTTATGTTTATGTTTCCCGGCCAGGGCGCCCAGTATGTAGACATGGCCCGGGAGCTGTACGAAAGCGAACCCGGTTTCCGGGCGGAAATGGATCGTTGTTTCGAGATATTGAAAGAGTCGGGAACCGACATAAAAGCGATTCTTTACCCGGAGCAGCAGGAGCAGTCTTCGGCGGATCACGCCTCTAGCCCCGCTTCGTCGGATAAACCCGATAAGCCGGATAAGGCTGATAAGTCCAATAAGTCCTATATGTCCGATTCAGACACCATTAATAATACTGAAATCGCCCAGCCGCTGATTTTCACCGTGCAGTATGCGCTGGCAAAGCAGTTAATGAGTTGGGGAATCGAACCCTATGCCTTGATCGGGCACAGTATCGGTGAATATGCCGCCGCCTGTTTGTCCGGCGTGTTTTCTTTACAAGATGCGTTAGGGTTGGTGGTTTTGCGGGGCAAATTAATGCAGTCCCGGCCCTCCGGTTCCATGTTGAGCGTGCCCCTGCCCGCGGAAGAGGTTAGCCCCATGTTAAATAAAAAAATATCTTTAGCCGCTGTGAATTCTCCCGTTCATTGTGTGGTTTCCGGCGAGCACGAAGATATAGACGCCTTTGCCGGGCAGTTGAAAGAGGCTGGTCATGAAGGCAGGAAACTGCACACGTCCCATGCCTTTCATTCGCGGATGATGGAACCCATCCTGGAAGAGTTCCAACAGGCCGTGAGCCGGGTAACCTTGAATAAGCCCGGAATTCCCTATATTTCCAATGTCAGCGGCCAGTGGATCAGCGTGGAAGAAGCGCAGGATCCAGCCTATTGGGCCCGGCATATTCGTTCCGCCGTGCGTTTTAACGACGGTTTCGTAGAACTGTTGAAAAGTGAAAATCCCATTTTCGTGGAAATCGGCCCTGGTCGCACCTTGAGCGCTTTTGTCAGGCAGCATCAAGACAAACAAGAAGGAATCAAGGTTCTCCACCTGGTAAAGCACCCCAAGGAGAAGGAATCCGACAGCCGTTTCTTATTAAGTAAACTGGGTCAATTATGGCTTTATGGCGTGAACATAGACTGGAAACTCTTTTATGCCGCTGAGAAAAGACGGCGAATCCCGCTGCCCACCTATCCTTTCCAGCGGCAGCGTTACTGGCTGGAAGGGAATCCCTATCAGATAGGCGCGGAACAGTCCATTATGCCGTCGAAAAAGAAGGAAACCGGCGGCAGGAAAGCCGATATGTCCGAATGGTTTTATGTGCCCGCCTGGGAACAGGCGCTTTTAGCCCAACAGCAGGCTGAGGAGGGAGGTCAACCGGTGACAGGGTTGTTTTTCGGTGATGACAGTTTTCTTTCTTCCCGGTTGTCGGCGCGCTTACAGCAGGACAATCTCGTTCTGGCCACGGTTCGTGCAGGGAAGGGGTTTGCCGCCTTAAAGGATAATGAGTATACTATCGATCCCGGCAGCGAAGAGGATTACCTGAAATTGCTGGAAAGCGTAGATTTACCGGAAGAGCTTCCCCTGCGAATCGTGCATATGTGGAATGCGGTCCCCTCAGGTCAGGAGTTTGAAACCGGAGCCGCAAACCGGGGCTTCGACATATTCGATAAAGCGCAGGAAAGGGGATTTTACAGCCTGCTGAACCTGGGCCGGGCTATCGGCAGGTTAAACATGAAACAGCCTGTGGAAATCCTGGTGATAACAAGCGAAGTGCATTCGGTCAGCGGCGAAGAGGAATTATCTCCCGCAAAAACCACTGTGCTGGGAGCGGTGCAGGTAGTATCCCGGGAATACCCGCAGGTGCAGTGCCGCACCATAGACATCGAAAGCGCCGCCATTTCGGAAGCGGACGAAAGCCTGGTAGAAAATCTGCTGTCGGAAATACAATCCGGAGTTCCCGACATGCATACCGCGTACCGCGGCGGTCAGCGTTGGAAGCGTACTTTTCAGGCGGAATGGATCGGCCCGGCGAACCGGGAAGCGGTTATCAAAGAGAAGGGTGTGTATTTGGTCACCGGCGGACTGGGCGGGATCGGATTGGTGCTGGCGGAATTCCTGGCGGAAAGTTACAAGGCGCGTTTAATCCTGACCGATTTTTCTCCATTCCCGGCCCGTGAAGAGTGGGAAGAGCGGCTGCAGTCCGGCGGCGAAACCGATCCTATTTGCCACAAGATAGAGCAAGTGCGGCAGTTGGAATCTTACGGAGCGGAAGTGGCTGTTTACAGCGCCGACGCCGCCGACATGGAGCAAATGGAAACCGTGGTTCGCCGGGCGGAGGAGAAATTCGGCCCGGTGAACGGGGTGATTCACGCCGCCGGTATTGCCGGAGGCGGCCTGATCCAGATCCGGGCGAAAGAGTTGAGTGAAAAAGTTTTTGCCCCCAAAGTCAAAGGCACGATCGTGTTGGACGCCATATTTGGGGACAGGCAGTTGGATTTTTTGATGCTCTGTTCATCGATCAGTTCCGTGCTGGCTCCCGTGGGTCAGGCAGCCTATGCCGCAGCCAATGCCTACCTGAATGCCTATGCCCAACGCCGCACTCTTGCCGGGAAGGGCTTCACCAGCGCCATTAGTTGGGACAACTGGAGTCAAGTCGGCATGGCCGTGGATGCCACCGCCCGCTTATCCGGACAGGAGAAGAAGAGAATATCGAATATCGAACAAGGAATATCGAATATCGAAGGAATGGAGAAAGGCCCCTCATTGGCTCCCCGCGCCGCGGGGCCCCCTCGCCGCCGGAGGCAAGAAATAGATTACCCCCTGTTTTCAGGACATGAAACCGAAGGAAACGGGCGGCAGGTTTTCTTCTCCCATCTCGATGTAAAGCAGCACTGGGTATTGGATGAGCACCGGATTGGAGGAAAAGCAGTGCTTCCCGGTGCCGCGTATTTGGAGCTGGCCCGGGCCGCTTTTGAAACCCACGCGGCGGGTGAAACTTTCGAACTGCGGGACGTTTATTTTCTCAGTCCGTTGATGGTGGACGAAGCCGAAGGGAAAGAAGTGCTTACCCTGCTGGAAGAATCAGGAGAAGGCTATGATTTTTCGATCGTCAGCCGCCGCGAAGCAGGAAAGGAAGAATGGAACGAGCATGCCCGTGGCAAAGCCGTCGTGCTGCGGAAACCGGAGTCGAAACCAAAAGCGAAAGGTAAATCGAAAACCAAATCGAAAATAGAAGTGAAAACACACGATCTCGACGCGCTCAAAGCGGAATGTGAAGAAACGGTCACCTATGATCCCGCCGCCTACAACGGCGAATCCGGGGCCATGCTCTTCGGCCCCCGCTGGAACAATGTCAGGCAGGTGGATTACGGTCGGAACCGGTGCCTCGGATATTTGGAACTGCCCGCTGAATTTGCCGCCGAAGTGGACCATTATAAATTGCACCCTGCCCTTTTAGATACAGCCACCACGCTGCTGCGGGGCCGGCTGAGCGAAGAGGAAAAAGGCTCTTTCCTACCTTTCTCCTACAAGCGAATCACCATCAGGGGTGCGGTGCCCGCGGGCGTTTATTGTTATGTTCGCGGGGCGGATGGCGACGGCGCGGCCAAAGGGACGCGGAGTTACCAGGTCGCCCTGATGGACGAAAAGGGCCGGGAAATCGTCGCCATAGAAGATTTTACTTTAAAACAGGTAAAACTCGACGCCCCGAAAAACCGACAATTGGCCGCTTTGAGCAGCGAATCGCTCACACTTCCCGAACAGGGTGAAAATTACTATTTAGGCATTTCCGCAGCCGGGGATTTCTCCAACTTAGAGTACCGGGAGAAACCGCGCCGCTCTCCCGAAGCCGGTGAAATCGAAATCTTCGTCAAAGCAGCCGGGCTTAATTTTAAAGAAGTGCTGCGGGTGTTGGGCGCTGTAGGGCCTGTGGCCCCGGAACAGGAATTCGGTTTAGAGTGTTCCGGCGAAGTGGCAGCCCTAGGAAAAGGAGTCGGGAATTTCAAAGTAGGCGACGAAGTCGTCGTTTTCGGCACATCCTGTTTCAGCTCATACACCACTGTGCCTGCCGCCTCAGCGGTTCGCAAACCGGAGCGCCTGGATTTTGCCGAAGCCGCCTCGATCCCGGTCGCCTTTATGACCGCTTACCATGCGTTGGTTAAGCTGGCCCGGTTAAAACAGGGCGAAAAAGTGTTGATTCACTCGGCAGCCGGTGGCGTAGGGCTGGCAGCCGTAGAGATTGCCCGCCACCTTGGAGCGGAAATCTTTGCCACAGCCGGGAATAAAGAGAAACGCGCTTATCTCGGTTCCCTGGGCATCGAGCATGTATTTAGTTCCCGTGACCTGGATTTTGCCGACGCCATATTGAAACGCACCGGGGACCGGGGCGTGGATGTGGTCTTGAACTCCCTGGCCGGTGATTTTATCGGCAAAAGCATGTCTGTGCTGGCCCCCTTCGGGCGTTTCGTGGAAATCGGCATCCGCGATATCATGAACGACACGCCTTTGGGCCTGCGTCATTTTTTGAAAGGGCTGTCTTATTTTGCATTTCAATTATCTTTCGAGCTGCCCGGCATCGAAAAGACCTGGGCCGAGATCATGCATCATTTCGAGATAGGGAATTTTGAACCGCCGCCCACGGCGGTATTCCCCCGGTCCGGCACAGCCCGCGCCTTCGAGTACATGACCAAAGGCGCGCATATCGGCAAGATCTTGGTATCCAGGAGCGCCGCCGCCCCCTCGCTGCCCGACCTGAGCGCCGGGGCCAGGGGAGAGGCCGCCGCGGACGATGCCTCTCAGCCTTCGCTGCAAGAGGGCATCTCATCCGCCGAAGGCGTGGAAATATTCCGGCGCATTATCGCCGGCGAGGAGCATCCTCACGTAGTGGTATCCACCAACGATCTTTTCCAGCGCATAGAGAGGAGCGGCATTGAGCCGCAGTTGACCGGCGGCGCGGAACCGGCCGCTGCAACTTCTCCTGGGGATCTGATATCGCGGCCTGAATTGAGTACTGCTTACGCAGCGCCGCGCACGACTACCGAGAAGAAGTTAGCTGCCATCTGGCAGGATCTGCTGGGGATCGATAAAATCGGCATCGAGGACAATTTCTTCGATCTCGGCGGCACCTCGCTTAACCTGGTCCAACTCGGCGCCAGGTTAAACGAAATCTTGAATCTCGACAGCCCGGCTACCGTTATGTTCCGCTACCCGACGGTCAAATCTTTCCTGGAGTACCTGGAGCAAAAAGATTCCCCGGGCAAGGAAGCTGCCCTGGATAGGGATATCGACGAATCCATGGATGTTTTGGATGAAACCATGGGACTCATGGACTCTTTTTTAAAAAACGAATAATGAACAGGAGGCATACATACAATGTTTGAAAAACAGGATAAAAGTACATCACACACAGGTCTTGAAATTGCCGTAATCGGGATGGCCGGCCGTTTCCCGGGTGCACGGAACTTACGGGAACTCTGGGAAAACCTCAAGAACGGCGTCGAATCCATCCGTTTCCTCTCCCCTGATGAAGCAGAGCAAAGCGGGAATTCGCCCGATAGCCCGGATAATCCTAACTATATCAGGGCCGTTTCACTTATCGACGACCCTGACCGCTTCGATTCTTCATTTTTCGGTTACACGCCCAGGGAAGCGGAAACCATGGACCCCCAGGTGCGGGTATTTTTCGAATGCGCCTGGTCCGCGCTGGAAGACGCCGGTTACGATCCCGGCGTTTATGATGGCCGTATCGGCCTATACGCCGGCGCGGCGGCCAACTTGCAGTGGGAAACGCAGGCCATGTTAGCCGGGATAGACACCCCGGCCACACGTTTTGCAGACCGCACTTTGAGCGATAAAGATAATCTCAGCACCCTGGTTTCTTATAAATTGAATTTAACAGGCCCCTCCTTTAATGTTTATACAGCATGTTCCACTTCCCTGGTGGCCGTCCATTTAGCCTGCCGCGCCCTTTTGCACGGCGAATGCAAGATGGCTTTAGCCGGGGGCGTCACCGTTTCCCTGACCCGAAGGAAGGGTTATACATACCAGGAAGACATGGTGGTTTCCCCGGACGGGCGCTGCCGCCCCTTCGACGCCCGGGGCGCAGGCGCTATTTTTAGCGACGGCGTTGGTGTGGTGCTCTTAAAAAGGCTTAAGAACGCGATTGAAGACGGCGATTTCATACATGCTGTAATCAAAGGCTCGGCCATTAACAATGATGGTATGAGAAAAGTAGGCTACACAGCGCCCAGCAATGAAGGGCAGATGGAAGTTATCCGGGGTGCGCTTCGCCTGGCCCGGGTAAACCCTGAAACCGTTACTTATGTAGAAACTCACGGTACAGCCACGCCCCTGGGCGACCCCATCGAAATCGAAGGCCTGAAAATGGCCTTTAACACCTCTAAAAAGCAGTACTGCGCCATCGGTTCGATAAAATCCAATTTCGGCCATGCGGGCGTTGCGGCGGGTATTGCCGGTTTTCTTAAAACCGTGCTGTGCTTAAAGCATCGCGGCTTGCCGCCCAGCCTCCATTTTGAAAAGGCCAATCCCAACATCGATTTTGACAACAGTCCTTTTTTTGTGGTGAAAGAACTGACGGAATGGAGAAACGATCCCTTACCGGCTGCCCACGCCGCGGGTCCTCTGCGGGCCGGGGTTAGTTCTTTCGGTATAGGCGGCACCAATGCCCATGTGGTGCTCGAAGAAGCCCCGCCGCGGGAAACCACCCCGGCGTCAAAGCAGGAAAATCACCTGTTCTTATTGTCGGCCCGCACCGCCGCGGCCCTGGAAAAGATGAGTCGAAACCTAACAGCCTTTTTGCAAGAAAACCTGGAAAACCCGGCAATAAGTCCGGCAGACATCTCTTATACGCTTCAAGAGGGCCGCAGGGCCTTTAATCATCGCCTCATGTTGAGCGCAGCTTCCAAGCAGGAAGCCCTTTCAGCCCTGGAGCCGGAGCCCGGGAAACCCGGTACTGCTTCCGACCGGGTACATACCCATGAGGTGGGGCAAAAACCGGGCATCGTATTCCTCTTTTCCGGCCTGGGGCCACAGTATGTGGACATGGGCCGGGGACTCTACGAAAATGAACCGGTTTTCCGGGAAGAGATGGACCACGGCTTCGAGATATTAAAAGGACTCCTGGATTTCGACATCAAAGATATTCTCTATCCCCCGGCAGGTGGAACCGGCAGCGGGCTGGAGCGGACCGAAGTGGCGCAGCCGGCACTTTTTCTCTTCCAGTATGCCCTGGCCCGCCTGCTGCTAAAATGGGGTGTCACCCCCCGGGCTATGATCGGCTACAGTTTCGGAGAATATGCCGCAGCCTGCATTTCCGGTGTATTTTCCCTGGCGGATGCCCTAAAGCTCCTGGTAGTTAGAGGCAAATTGATGGAGGAATTGCCGCCGGGCCGCATGCTCAGCGTACCGGCGCCGGTAAAAGATATCGAACCCCAGCTCGACAGCGAATTAGCGATTGCCATAAACAATGGTTTTTCCTGCGTAATCTCCGGTCCTCTCGCGGTTGTAGATGCGTTTGAGAGGAAGATGAAAGAAAAGCGTCTCATGTGTATGAAGATTCCTGCTTCCCATGCTTTCCATTCACCTATGACGGAACCCCTGCTGGAAAGGTTTACCGGAACCCTATCCAGCCTGTCGCTTTCTGCTCCGCGGATTCCCTATATATCCAATGTCAGCGGAACCTGGATCACCGTGGAACAAGCAGCGGACCCCCAGCATTGGGCCAACCACCTGAGGCATACAGTCCAATTCGCCGCAGGTCTCGAACAATTGACCGGCGACCCGGATACCCTTTTTGTCGAGATCGGTCCGGGCCGCGACCTGACCACAATGATCAACCGTTCGATACGCAGGGAAGACAGGCAGCATGCTGTAGATTTGGTTCGTGTCGGCGGGAGAAAAATTTCAGACACCCGTTTCCTGCTCAATAAAATCGGGCTTATGTGGCTCTACGGCGCATCTGTGGATTGGAAAGCTTTTCACGGCGCAGAGAAGAGGCGGCGCCTGCCCCTGCCCACCTATCCCTTTGAAGGTCAGCGTTTTATCGTAAAAGATGATCTAATGGAAATGATCCGCCGGTTGAACCGAGAAGAAAGCTCCCCGGCAAAAAAAAGCGACCCCGCGGATTGGTTCTATGTTCCAACCTGGAAGCGTTCCCTGCCCGGGCAAAACCTTCACCAGGAAACTGCCGGGGAAAAACATTATCTTCTCTTCTTAGATGAAAATGGCGTAGGAGCGGGTCTATCGGGAAAACTGGAACAAGCGGGTATGAAGGTAACCGGAGTTAGAAAAGGCAGCGCCTACGGTTTTGACGCAAGCGGCGCTTATACGATCCGGTCTGACCGGGAAGATGACTACAAGCAGGTTTTTGCCAAACTCGGAGAAGAACACAGCGCGGAAGAATCCCTGCCCTTAGAAATCATCTATGCCTGGAACCTGGACCCGGACGAGAACAGCAGCGGTTTTTACAGCCTGCTCTATATCACTCGCGGCCTTTCCGCCTCCCCCTTAGGCAAACACATTGATATCACAGCCGTGACAACGGGTCTATTTAACATCTACGGTGGAGAGGATCCGCAGCCTGCCAAATCGACCATACTGGGCGCTCTTAAAGTGATCCCCCAGGAGAACCCCGGGATCGGCTGCCGCTGCATAGATATCCCACCCCCCCAGCCCGGGACTTCCCCGGACAGCACACTTATGGGCAGCCTGTATGCTGAAATCCGCTCCCCTTCTTCAGATAAGGTGACCGCACTGCGCAGCCGCTTCCGCTGGGTACAGGTTTTCGACCCCCTGCCGCTAAAACAGGAGAGCGGCGGTAAACAGCGCTTAAAAAAGCAAGGGGTTTACATCATTACCGGCGGTTTGGGCAGAATCGGTCTAATATTGGCCCGCTATTTGCGGGAAAAGTTTACTGCCCGGCTGGTGTTGGCCGGCAGGTCTCCTTTAGCGAAAGGGGACGAGAGGCGGCGGCTTTTGCGCCGGATCGACCCCACGGGTAAAGAAATCTTAGTGTTAACGGCAGACGCCGCGGATACCGGGCAGATGCGCCGGGTAATCGAGGAAACCATAAAAAAATTCCAAAAAATCGACGGTCTGGTGCATGCCGCCGGTATAATCGACAGCCGGCCCATCCACCAGCTCACGGACGAACTCGTGAAGCGGCAATTCCGGGCCAAAGTGGACGCTCCGCCCGTATTGGAAACCGTGCTGCAGGGGCAAAATCTCGATTTTTGTCTACTGTTGTCTTCATCCTCCGCGGTTCTCGGCGGTCTCGGGTTTGCCGCTTATGCGGCGGCCAACATCTACATGGACGCCTTTGCCCGGGCCAGGTTTTCAACAAGCCCCTTCCCCTGGATATCTTACAACCTGGATGTTTGGGATTTAACGGACGGGCGGGACCAGGGCGGAGTTCCCCGGGCCTTACAGCCATTGGCCATGACCACGGCGGAAGGCTGCGAAGCTTTCGAACGGGTAGTGAACTGCACGGTTTCCGCCCAGGTCATGCACTCCACAGGCAGCCTGCAAGCCAGGATCGACCAGTGGATAAACATCGATCCCGGCGTCGGCCCCGGAAGGAAAAAGGACGACCGGACACTCACCCTATACCCGCGCCCGCCCCTGCTCACCCCCTACGCACCCGCCGAAACCCCGCTGCACCATGACCTGGCGCAGATCTGGCAGCAAATTTTGGGCATCGACCGCATCGGCATAGACGACGATTTTTTCGAGTTAGGCGGCGATTCTTTAAAAGCCATTACAGTAATCGCGGATACCCGGGAACAGGCCAGGGTGGAGGTTCCTTTAGAAGAGTTTTTCCATTTGCGCACCATAAGCCAGGTATCCCGGTATATAACGGGCCGGGCCGCAGAGCGGGATTTACCCCCCATAGAACCCCTGGACAAGCAGGATTATTATCCCTTATCTTCGTCTCAAAAAAGGTTATACATACTGCACCTTCTCGACCCGCAGAGCCTGGTTTACAACCTGGCTTCGGGGCTTGTGCTGCGGGGCAAGTTGGACATAACCTTGCTGGAAGAGAGTTTTCGCCAATTGATTCGCAGGCACGAAAGTTTCCGTACTTCTTTTACTATGAAGACCGGTCAACCGCTGCAGCGCATCCATCCGGCAGCGAAAATCGACTTCGCCATCGAACAGGTCGAGGTGCCGGTAGGCCCGGCAGACCCGGAGATAGGCCGGGATTTTATTCGCCCCTTCGATCTGGCGCAAGCCCCGTTGATCAGGGTTTTTTTAATAAAAAAAGGAGAAAACGAGCATATTTTACTCATAGATATGCATCACATAGTTCATGACGGCGTGTCCCAGGGGATCCTTTTAAGGGAATTTACAGCTCTCTATGATGGCCAAAAACTCCCCCCCTTAAATATCCAGTACAAAGATTACGCCTACTGGCAGGTGCAAAATATAGAACAGGGCGCAGTAAAAGAACAGGGAATCTTCTGGTTGGAAGAGTTTCGCGGGAACATACCGGTACTGGACCTCTCTTACGATTTTGTAAGACCCGCGCTGCAGGATTTTTCCGGGGCTGCTCTGCGTTTTACCATAGATGCTCAAACCACGGCCAAGCTCAAAGCCCTGGCCCTGGAACAGGGAGTTACCCTGTTTATGCTCCTCCTAACCCTTTATAAAGTACTCTTAGCAAAGCTCAGCGGGCAGGAGGATATCGTGGTGGGCGCTCCCATTGCCGGGCGACGCCATCCCGGTTTACAACACATTATCGGTTTTTTCTTAAACACCCTGGCGCTGCGCAGCCGGGTTTTGGGAAGCCAAACTTTTATATCTTTTTTGAAAGATGTTGGAAAAAAGACCTTAAAAGCCTTTGACAACCAGGACTATCCCTTTGAAGACCTGGTGGAGCGGACCGCCCCGAACCGGGATTTGAGCCGCAGTCCCCTGTTCGATACCATGTTTATCCTGCACAACCAGTGGGATATGCTGCCCGGGCAAATTTCGACGCAAACCGCAAGTGGGCTGGCCATCGAGCTCTATCCCTATGAAAAAGGCACATCCGAATTCGATCTCACCCTTATCGCCGCGGAAGAGGAGGACCGGTTAGGCTGCAAATTCGAATATTGTGACAAGCTTTTCAAGCGAGAGACGATGGAGCGCTCCAGTGCTTATTTTAAAGAACTCGTCAACGCCGTTTTAGAAGACCCGGGCAAAACAATCGACAATATAGAAATGATCCCCGCCAAGGAGCGGGAGCAGTTATTAAGAAGCTTTAACGATACGCAGACGCCCTATGAGCAGGATAAAACCATAACCGAATTGTTCGGCGACCAGGTGCAAAAGAGCCCGGACGCCGTGGCCCTAACAGTACCGGCCCTAACCACTGCAAAAAAGCCCCCTGATCCGAACAGGCAATCTGTCCTGACCTACAGGCAGTTAGACCGGGAAGCAGGAAAGATGGCCGCTCTATTATGGGCGAAAGGAGTGAGGCCCGGCGCTGTAGTCGGTCTTATGGTAGAGCGTTCCCCAGCCATAGTCATCGGTATACTGGGAATCTTAAAAGCCGGGGCCGCGTACCTGCCCTTAGACCCTCTTTACCCGCCGCAGCGGAGCGAATATATCGTAAAAAGCAGCGCTGCCCGCCATTTACTTCTTAATGCCGGATTCAAGAAAGCGCTGCAAGAATCGGCTTTTTCCGGTGAAATTATCGATATCGACGATCGAGAAACCTATACGGAACCGCTAAAAACAGGAAATCCCGGTGCTTTCGATCCCACCCAACCGGCATACGTGATTTATACATCAGGGTCCACCGGTAATCCCAAAGGGGTGGTTATCAGCCGGCGCAGCGTGGTTAATTTCTTCAAAGGCATGACCCGGCTGATCGACTTTGCCCCGGGTAAAACCATACTGGCGCTCACCACCATCTCTTTCGACATATCTGTGCTGGAGCTCCTGCTCCCCCTGCACATAGGCATGAAAATCCTGGTGGCCGGGGACGAGGAGCACTCTGACCCGGCACTGCTGGCGAAAACCCTGGCAAAGGAAAAGGTAAACTTACTGCAATTAACCCCTTCCCATTTGCAGCTCCTTTTGAGCGTACCGTCCGGGTCAGCCGCTCTCTCCTTCATCGACACCTTGATGGTCGGCGGCGAGGCATTTCCCCAGCACCTCTTCGAAAACCTAAAAAAGGAATTTAAAGGCAAGATTTATAATATGTACGGGCCCACGGAAACCACTATCTGGTCCACAGTCAAGGATTTAAGCGGCGCGGACAGGGTCACCCTGGGCAGCCCCATAAGCAATACCCAGGTCTATATAGTTAACCAGAAAAACGACAAATTGCAGCCTATCGGGGCTGCCGGGGAATTGTTGATTGCCGGGGACGGCGTGGCCCGGGGCTACCTGAACAATCCCGAATTGACAGGGGAGAAGTTCCGGCCTGATGTTTATGAGTCCGATAGGTCCAATAAGTCCTATAGGAGCTGTAAAACCGGCGAGGATGCGGCGCACCCACCCTCTAAACAGCTCGATGATCGCCTCTCAAAATTCACCACTCACCACTCACCACTCACTCTTTACCGCACCGGGGATTTGGCCCGCTGGCTGCCAAACGGAGAAATCGAATATTTAGGCAGAAGCGACCTCCAGGTTAAGATTCGCGGCTACAGGATCGACCTCGAAGAGATCGAAGAGCAGTTACTGAAACTCGATGACATCGAAGAAGCGGTAGTCACAGTTAGGACAGACGAGAAAGGGGAAAGCTTCTTAGCCGCTTACCTAATTTCCCAAAAGGAACTCGCTGTCAGCCGCATACGCACTCACCTGCTGCATCGTTTACCCCTGTACATGGCGCCGGCCCATTTTACCCGCATAGACGCCGTGCCCTTAACAGGCAGCGGCAAGGTGGACCGCAGAGCCCTGCCCGCACCGGACAGTCCGCGCATCGGACTGGCCACCGCTTACCTGGCCCCGGGAACAGGAACCGAAAAAATAATCGCAGACCTCTGGAAAGAGGTGCTGGATATAGACAAAGTAGGTATTAACGACAGCTTTTTCGACCTGGGCGGCAATTCGTTAAAGGTAGTGCATCTCAATAACCGCTTAAAAGAGGAATTAAACAAAGATATCCCGGTAGTGTCCCTGTTCAGGTACTTTACTATCGGTTCTTTTTCAAAGTATTTAAAAGAACTGCAAGACCCGGCAGGCGCACAAAAGAAAAAAGAGGAGCAGGTTGAATCTTTAAAGCAAGCAGCTAATACCTATAAAAATACCATCAAACAATTCAAAAGAGGAGTGAAACATGAAAAATAATTCTCAAGAAACCGAAAGAACAGGCCTGGAAATAGCGGTTATCGGCATGGCCGGGAGATTTCCCGGGGCCGGCAGCATAGACGAATTCTGGGAAAATATAAAAAACGGCGTGGAATCGATATCCCATTTTACCCGTGAAGAATCTTTGGCAGACGGCGCATCGGAAGCGAGACTCGATGATCCCAATTTTGTGAACTCCAAAGGTGTGTTAAACGACGTCGATTGCTTCGACGCCGTTTTTTTCGGGTATACCCCGGCGGAAGCCGAGCTCATGGACCCGCAGATGCGCGTCTTTCACGAAGTCGTCTGGTGGGCCATGGAGCACGCCGGTTACAGCCCGGACAATTTTGACGGCAGGATCGGCATAGTGGCCGGGGCTACCAATAACCGCGGTTGGGAAAGCCGGGCCATTTTTTCCGGCAAAACCGCTGTTTACGGCTCTTTTGCCTCGGATCATTTGATGGACCGCGATTTTTTAAGTACGCGCATGGCTTACCGGTTCAATCTAACCGGCCCGGCCATTACCATGAAAACCGCCTGTTCCAGTTCGTTGGTAGCGGTGGACCTGGCCTGCCGCCTGCTTTTAACCGGGCAGTGCGATATGGCCCTGGCCGGGGGTACGTCCGTCACCGTTCCCGTGCGCATGGGCTACACCTATGAGGAAGGCATGATCAAGTCCCCGGACGGCCACGTGCGCGCTTTCGACGTCCGCGCCAAAGGGGTGGTTTTTTCAGACGGCGTCGGCGTGGCAGTGTTAAAGCGGTTGGAAGAAGCCGAAAAAGACGGCGACAGCATCATGGCCGTAATCAAAGGGTCCGCCATAAATAACGACGGCGGCAGGAAAGGTTCTTACACAGCCCCGGGCGTCGACGGTCAGACCGAAGTGATCCGCGCCGCTCACCTCATTTCCGGGGTAGACCCGGAGACCATAACCTTCGTAGAAACCCACGGCACAGGCACCACCATAGGCGATCCCATAGAAATAGAGAGCCTGACCCAGGCTTTCGATACAGACAAAAGAAACTACTGCGCAATTACCTCAACCAAGTCCAATGTCGGCCACATGGATACAGCCGCCGGGATCGGCTCTTTTGTCAAAGCCGTTTTATCTTTGCATAACGGGTACATTCCCCCCAGTCTCAATTTTGAAAAGCCCAATCCCAAAATAGATTTTGCAAACAGTCCTTTTTATGTGAATACCGAACTCAAGGAATGGCCGCGCGGCGAATTTCCCCGCCGCGCCGGGGTCAGTTCTTTTGGAGTAGGCGGCACCAATGTGCATGCCATCTTAGAAGAAGCCCCGGCAGGAGAACCCGTTTCCGCCGGTAGGACCGACCGGTTGATCCTCCTCTCCGCAAAGAACAGTAAAGCTTTAGAGCAGATGACCATAAACCTGCGCGAACATTTAAAGGCCAACCCACAGTTAAACCTGCCTGATGCTGCATACACCCTACAGGTGGGGCGTTCAGCTTTCAAAATGAGGCAGATGCTGGTTGTCTCCACTACCGAAGAGGCGATTGCCTGCCTTACTCCTCCCGACGAGAACACACCTTTCGATATAAAAAAGGTATTCCGCGGCACTGCCCGGGATGAAAACCGGCCTGTATTCATGTTCTCCGGCCAGGGATCCCAGTATATAAATATGGGATTGGGATTGTATGAAACAGAACTCCTATTCCGGGAGGAAATGGACCGCTGTTTCGAAATTTTTCGCTCTTGCGCCGGGTATGACCTCAAAGCGATTCTTTATCCCCCCACTGAGTCCGGTAAATCCGATAAGTCCGATTCAGACTCTATAAATAATACCGAAATAGCCCAACCGGTTCTATTTATTATCGAATACTCGCTGGCCAGGCTGCTTATGAAGTGGGGCATAAAACCCCGGGCCATGACCGGCCACAGCATCGGCGAGTACGCCGCAGCCTGCCTGGCGGGCGTTTTCTCTTTAGAAGATGCGGTAAAAATAGTTACGCTGCGCGGTAAACTCATGCAGCGGATGACCCCGGGCTCCATGTTAAGCGTCCCATTACCCGAAGCCGAAGTGCAGCCCCTGCTCGAAAAAAACATCGAATTGGCCGCCGTCAATGCGCCGAATTTATGCGTACTGTCCGGCCCGGACAAAGAAATCCGGGAGCTGGCCGGGCGTTTAAAAAAGCAAGAAGTCCAGGTCCGTATCCTGCATACTTCTCATGCCTTTCACTCGAAGTCCATGGAACCCATGCTGGCCGAATTTGAAGCGGAAGTAGCGAAAGTGAATTTAAGTCAGCCGCAGATACCCTATATATCGAATTTAACCGGCGCCTGGATAACAGCCGAGGAAGCAGTCGATCCCGGTTATTATGCCCGCCATTTGCGCAGTACGGTGCGTTTCGCCGCCGGGCTGGGCGAAATCTTAAAAGATGAATATGCCCTGCCGGTAGAAGTCGGGCCGGGCCGGGCCTTGAGCACTTTTGCCCGGCAGCATGACGCCAAAAAACCGGCACAGGCCGGCGTTAACCTGATGAGACATCCCAAAGAACAGGTCTCGGACAGCGCCTACCTGCTGGAAAAAATAGGCCGCCTCTGGCTGGTAGGCCAGGATATAGATTGGCAGGCATTTTACGAACAGGAGAGACGCCGGCGCATACGCCTGCCCCTCTACCCTTTCCAGGGGCAGAGCTTCTGGATACACCACGACGTACTCGCCAATTTGGGCTCCGGGGAAGACCCGAATAAGAAAAAGGATTTCGACGACTGGTTTTATATCCCCTCCTGGAAGCGTTCCGTAGTGCCTGTTCCCGCGGAAACCGGCAGCGGCGACGATGAGAGTGAGAGTGTTTTAAACTGGCTCTTTTTTACCGGTCAATGTAATATCGGCGCTCAAATAATAGAAAAATTGCGCCGGGAAGGACACAATGTCGTTACAGTAGCCGCGGGCTCCGGCTTTGCCCGCCCCGACGAAGGCAGGGATCATTTTACTATCGATCCCCGTCAGGCTGAAGATTACCTGGTTTTGCTTAAAACCCTAAAAGAAGAAAACAAACTGCCCCAGCGCGTGGTTCATTTATGGAATCTCACTCCCGGCGATTCCCCCCGCTGGGGAGCCGATTGGGAAAAAGGTTACTTAGACTGCGCTTTTTATAGTTTACTTTACCTGGCCCAGGCCATGAGCAAGGTAGATATAAGCGAAAAGGTACGCCTGACCGTACTGTCCAACCGGGTGCACGAAGTGGTCGGCGGTGAAACCATATTCCCGGAGAAAGCGGTGCTTTTGGGCCCGGTGAATGTGATTCCCCAGGAATTTCCCAATATTTCCTGCAGCAGCATCGACTTGATACTCCCCGAAAAAGGCAGCCTCACGGAACAGGAACTACTGCGCCATTTGCTGCAAGAGATCAAATCCGACGCCATGGATGAGGTAATAGCTTACCGCAGCGGTTACCGTTTAGTGCGCACTTTCGAAGCGGCAGCCTTAAGCGAGCCCATAAGCGCGGGCGCAGGCGCACCACGGATACCCCGGCTGCGGCAGGGAGGCGTCTATCTCATTAGCGGCGGTCTCGGTGGGGTCGGTTTCGTATTTGCCGAATATCTAAGCAAACAGGTGCAGCCGGCCCTGATACTTACCGGACGTTCCGCTTTCCCCGAACGGGAGGAATGGGAGCAGTGGCTCTCTTCGCATCCTTCCTCCGACCCGGTAAGCCGCAAAATAGACAAAGTGCGGCAATTGGAAGAATTGGGCGCCGGGGTGCTGGTGCTATCGGTAGACGTCACCGACTATGCAGCCATGGAACAGGCCCTCTGCCGGGCCCGGGAACACTTCGGCCCGGTTAACGGGGTGATCCATGCCGCCGGCCTGCCCGGCGCCGGGATCATACAATTAAAAACCGGGAAAATCGCCGACAGTGTCCTCTTACCCAAGGTACGGGGTACATTGATTCTCGACAGCCTGCTAAAAAACGACCCTCTCGATTTTATTTTGCTTTGTTCTTCCATCAACTCCGTAGTGCCCCAGTTAGGCCAGGTGGATTATTTTGCCGCCAATGCCTTTCTCGATGCCTATGCCTTTCACAAGCGGACAGGGAACGTATTTACCGTTAGTGTCAACTGGGATGCCTGGCAGGAAGTAGGCATGGCAGTGGCTGCTGCCGGGGAATATGGCGGCTCCGCTGCTTCGGCCCCGGCGCAAGCGCTGCCCCTGGACCCGCCTCACCCCTTATTAGAGAAGTATACAGCCAGCCCGGGGGAGCGCATGAAATATACCGGCCGCTTAACTTTGGAGAAGAACTGGCCCTTAAACGAGCATAAAACCACCGACGGCAAAGGACTGCTGCCCGGCACCACCTACTTAGAGATGATCCGCGCCGCCTACGAGCATTATTCCTCGGAAACCGCCTTTGAAATCAGCAGCGCCAATTTTGTTATCCCGCTGATGGTGAATAAAGACGATGAGAGGGAAGTTTATCTTTATTTAGAAAGGCAGAAAGATTTTTTCCAGGTCCGGGTCGAGAGCACATTAAAAGGCGATACGGATATGCGGCAGCGACATGTGGTGGCCGAAGTCAGGCCCCTAAAAAGCGAAGAGCCGCGCAGCCATAATATTGAAGAACTCAAGAAAAAGTGTAATGTGCGGGAAATCATATTCGACAAAGAAGCCATGCGCAAAAAAGAACGGGAATTAGAGAAAACAGGAGAAAAACCACAGGGGCTGTTGGTTTTCGGGCCGCGTTGGAAAACCATGAAATGGACGAGATACGGCAAAGATGAAGGTTTGACCCTGTTCGAACTGCCTGCCGAATATGCCGCCGAGTTGGAGCAGTACAAGCTTCATCCGGCATTACTCGATACGTGCACCGGTTTTATGTTCGGTTATGTCGGCGGGGGCAAACCTTATATCCCCTTTGCCTATAAAAAACTGGTAATGTTCCGCCCGCTGCCGGCGACAATAATCTGCTATAACCGTCTTATCGGGGAAAGCAGCAGCGGGGAATTCCTGAGATTCAATGTGATCCTTATGGATGAAGAAGGCCGGGAATGCGTAACTGTCGAAGAATTTACCATGCTGCAGGTTTCCGAAGACATTGAAGGCCGCATCAGGCAGAAAGAGCACGCTGCGGCGCCCCGGTCCGCTGCGAAAGAGACTGCCGCCGTGGACAGCGGCGAACTCAATGAAAGACAAAGGTATTTACTGAGAACGGGAATCCGCCCGGGAGAAGGAATAGCAGCTTTTGAACGTATTCTATCAGGGGAAACGCCCCAGGTGGTGGTGTCTACCATCGACCTTCCTATGCGCATCGAAAGACAAAAAAGCGCCTTTTTAGATCGCTTAAAAGAAGCAGACCGGGAAGAGGGCAAGTCTTCCGGCCCCAAACATGCCCGCCCTGAAATCAGCACAGTGTTTGTTGAACCGGGCAGCGAAACCGAGAAAAAAATCGCCTTATTCTGGGAGGAACAGCTCGGTATTTCCGGGGTAGGTCTTTTTGATGATTTCTTCGAATTGGGCGGCGACTCGTTGAAAGCCGTTACGATCCTTGGAAAGGTCCAGAAAGCCTCGGACGTGGAAGTGCCTATTTCCGAGTTTTTTAACAATCCCACGGTAAAAGGGTTGAGTGAGTTTGTCGGCGGCAGCGAGGAAGAAAGCAAATTCTATTCCATAGAACCGGCGCCGGAGAAGGATTATTACCCGCTGTCGTCGGCCCAGAAGCGATTATACATCGTACAGCAAATGGAGATCGACAATGTTGGCTATAACTTACCGGAAGCAGTATTCCTGGAGGGAGATATCAGGAAGAGTCAATTCCAAAAAATATTCGAGAAGTTGATAGAGAGGCATGAGAGTTTCAGGACTTCTTTTGAAATGGTAAATGATGAACCCGTACAGCGGATACATAAACAGGTAGAATTCGAAGTGGAGTATTATGATGCAGTGGACAATAAGGATTTTGCCGGGAAAAGTATAGACGGCATTTTGCGGCAGTTGATCCGGCCTTTCGACCTAACGCAGCCGCCGCTGCTGCGGGTTTGTTTGGTGCGCACGGAAGAGAAGAAATTTCAAATGCTGCTGGATATGCATCACATCATATCGGACGGCGTATCTCAACTGAATTTATTCGCGGAAATTATGACATTAATCCAGGGCGGAGAATTGCTTCCTTTAAGACTCCAGTATAAAGATTATTCGGAATGGAAAAACAGCCCCGGGAATCGAGAGAGAATCGAGCAGCAAGGCGATTACTGGCATAAAAGGTTTGCCGGTGAAATACCGGAAATCAACCTGCCCCTGGATTATGAAAGACCGGCAGTACAGGATTTTGCAGGAGGGCATGTATACTTCAATTTGGCGGAAGACTTGAAGAACCGTATCGACAGGTTAACCGGGGAAACGGAAACCACCTTATACATGGTTTTACTGGCAGCATATTATACGCTGCTGTCCAAATATACCAGGCAGGAAGATATTGTCGTCGGTTCTCCCATCTCCGGCAGGGGGCATCTCGATTTGCAGCATATAATCGGTATGTTTGTCAACATGCTCCCCCTCAGGCAGCAGCCTGTTGGGGAAAAGACCTTTGCCGAATTCCTAAAGGAAGTAAAAAAGAGCGTTGTAGACGCCTTTGAGAACCAGGAATACCAGTTCGACGACATGGTAAATCATCTCGACTTGCAGGGAAATCCCAGCCGGAATCCCATATTTAACGTGGTGTTAGCCATGCAGAATATGAGTGTAGAAGGAGTAAGCAGGGATGATATAAAACAGTATTACGGGTTTGAATCGGGCATATCGAAATTCGACCTGCTGCTCAATGTATCCGATCTAAGCGACCCCATCGTCATGTACTTAGAATATAAAACCAAATTGTTTAAGAAATCCACCATCGAAAGGATTGCCAAACACTATATCGAGATACTGGAGCAATTGGTAGAGAACAAAGATTTAAAATTAAAAGACATTAAGCTTTCCACCGGCGCTGTTGAAATGAAAAACGATCGGTACCGGCAGGACGAAGGTGATTTCGATTTTTGAGCCGCTGAAAAAATAGTTCCCGGAAACGAACAAAATTAAGCAAAAGTTTTTGCGGAAGTTTCGCGGTGCAGGGGGCAGTTTCTTCAAAAAGCGCCCCCTGCCCACCGGAGGTAAGAAAAAATTAAATTTGCAGCAGGATGAATAAAATGACACGACAAAAAAATGAAAACAAACCGGCAGACCCCAAAAGCCGGGAAAAAATCCTATTGGCCATGCTGCCTTACTGGACGGCCTTAGTGCCCCCGCAGGGAATCGCTCATCTAAAGACCTTCCTGCAGCGGCACCACTACAGCGTCAAAACGAAAGACGCCAATACAGCCGATGAATTTAAAAAATACTACAGCGAATATTTTGATCTTTTGAAGGAATATATCCCGGCGAACAAGCAGGGTAATTTCTATAATATCGGGCACGACGTGCTGAGAAATCATATGATGGCACATATCCACTATAAAAATAAAAAAGAATATATCGAATTGGTAAAAGTCATCGTGTATCAAACCTATTTTACTCCATTTAAAGATTCTCAAGTAGAGCGGTTGAATAAAATCCTGGAGAATTTTTATACTGAACTGGAAATCTATATGTCGGCATTAGTGGAAAAAGAAAAACCCGGTTGGTTGGGATTGTCTGTATTAAGGGACACCATCGGCCCCTCCTTATTTGCTTTCCGGCTTGTCAGGGAGAAATTTCCCCATATTCGCACCATCATGGGCGGCAGTATCTTTTCCGATCATCTCCTGCCCGGCAGCCCGAATTTCGAGGACTTTTTAAAGAGAACTCCCTATATCGATAAAATCATCATAGGTGAAGGGCAGAACCTGTTTTTGAAATTGCTGGAAGAAGAACTGCCCCCATCGCAGCGGGTGTTTACCTTAAAAGATATCGGCGGACAGACTTTAGGATTTTCCGCCGCTAATTGCCCGGACATGTCGGATTTTAACGTAGTGCAGGATTATCCTTATTTATCGGCCCAGGCCTCGGCCAGTTGTCCCAACCGGTGCAGCTTTTGCAATGTGCCGTCTTTTTATGGAAAGTATAGGGAAAAAGACCCGAAGCAGGCTGTTCAAGAGATGATAAAATTATACGAAACCTATGGAATGCAAGTGTTTTATATGAATGATGCGTTATTGAATTTGGTGGCCTCGCCCCTGTCGGAGGAGTTTATCGAGAGCGGCGTGTCGCTGTACTGGGATGGGTATTTGCGCGTCGGCGACCCCGTATGTGACATGGAGAATACTTTTTTATGGCGACGGGGAGGAATGTACCGGGTGCGCCTCGGCGTAGAGAGCGGTTCCCAGCATGTACTGGATTTAATCGGCAAAGGAATCACCCCGGACCAGACCGCGGCCTCACTGCAGAGCCTGGCCAATGCCGGCATAAAGACCACCACTTATTGGGTGATCGGCCATCCCGGCGAAACCGAAGCCGATTTTTTGTTGACCTTAGAAAAACTGGCGGAATGGAAAAATTATATCTATGAAGCGGAATGCAACCCCTTTATTTTCGGTTATACCGGTCAGAGCAGCAGCAGCGCCTGGGAAAATAAACGCAAATTGTTATACCCGCAGGGAGCGGAAGAGATGCTCCTGCTGCGCACCTGGATCGTAGCCGCGGAGCCCTCCAGGGAAGAGGTTTACAGCCGGGTAAACCGGTTTGTCGGACGCTGCAAAGAGTTAGGTATTCCCAACCCCTATTCCCAGCTCGATATTTATGAAGCCGATAAACGCTGGAAAATGCTGCATAAAAATGCGGTGCCCGCCCTGGCGGAGTTCAGGGATGAAGGGGCTTATATCGACGACACAAAGCAGGTGAAAAATTTATATTTTTTAAAGAATCCCTTACAGGAAGATGAAGGCGATTTCGATTTTTAAACCCTATAGAAAAAAGAACAAGGAGAACTATTCATGGATAACTTACAACCTTTAGATAAACAAACCGTGGTGTCCAGTCAACACATCCGGGAAGAGAATTACTGGCTGCAAAAATTGTCGGGAGAATTGGAAAAAACCGTTTTCCCTCCTGATTTTCCCGCCGCAGCGGCAGCAGGCGGCCAGGATGAAGAGCCTATATTCGCGGCAGCGCCTTTTCGCATCGACGGTGATCTTTTTGTCGCATCGATGAAATTAAGCAGCGCTTCCCACTACCGCATGCACATGGTATTGGCAGCCGGGTTAGCGGCGCTGTTGTACCGTTATACGGGAAATAAAGATATCCTTTTGGGCGCCCCAGCGGTAAAACAAGAAATCGAAGCCGACTTCGTCAATACGGTGCTGGTATTAAGGAACCGGATCGAAGCCGGTATGAGTTTTAAGGAGCTGCTCCTGCAGGTGAGGCAGACCATTACCGAAGCCGCTGAAAATCAAAACTACCCCTTAGAGACGCTGTTGTATCAATTGGGCATGCCTTTTTCACCGGCTGAAAATTTCCCTTTATTCGATGTGGTCATCCTGCTGGAAAACATCCACGACAAAGCCTATATCCGGCATATTAAGACCGGTATGCGGTTTTATTTCCGGGTAGAAGAAGAAACCGGCGCCTGTGAAGGAACTGTCGAATACAACCCCTCCTCTTATGAAAAGTCATCCATAAAAAGGATTATCGAACATTTCAAGAACCTGCTGCACTCAGTGTTTGCCCACATCGAGCAGCCCCTGAGCGGCATCGAAATATTAACAAGTGAAGAGAAGCAGCAGTTGTTGTACGATTTTAACGACAATGCCAAAAACTACCCGAAAGATAAAACTATCCATAAGATGTTCGCAGAGCAGGCGGCCAAAACCCCTGCCGCCGTCGCCCTAACAGACGGCGAAGCGAACGCGGACCGGGTGACCTACGAACAATTGGAAAAAGAAGCCAACCGGTTGGCTCATTTGTTACAGTCCAGGGGCGTCGGCCCCAACACTATCGTAGGCATCGCGGCGCACCGTTCCGCGGCATTGGTCACCGGCCTGCTGGGCATAATAAAAGCAGGCGGCGCTTATTTGCCCGTAGACCCCGGTTATCCCCAGGAACGCATTCGTTTTATGCTGCGGGACAGCAGCGTCGAAATCTTAATTTTAGAAGAAGAATGCGATTTAGACCCGGATTTTTTTCACGCTCCCGGCGAAAAAAAATCCCCGCCGGCAGGTGAAAAGGAAGCTGGCGGAGCAAGCGAAAGCACAGCGCCGGGCGGTATAAAAGATTTCATTCGACTCGGCAGTCCCGGAATAGACGCATTTGATGCACAGCCCCCCCTCGAAACCTCCGCCCCGGGAGATTTAATTTATACCATTTACACCTCCGGTTCCACCGGCAGGCCCAAAGGAGTCGCCGTAGCGCACCGCGGGCTGGTCAACCTAATCTATTGTCACCGGGAAATATACGCGGAAAAACAGGGCGACCGGGTAAGCCAGGCGGCAAGTCCTGCTTTCGACGCCATGGCAACGGAAGTCTGGCCCTGCCTGACCGGCGGCGCCGCATTGTATATCGTGCCCGATGACATCCGCGCCGACGCCCCGGCTCTGAAAGAGTGGCTGCTTCGTAATGACATAACCGTCTCCTTTCAACCCACAGTGATGGCTGAACTGCTGCTGGCTGAAGAATGGCCGGAAACAAACGCCCTGCGGGTGTTGAGAACCGCCGGGGACAAATTGACCCGTTACCCTACCCGGCAGCACTCTTTCCGGTTTTATAATATGTATGGCCCAACGGAAGATACGGTATGGACCACCTGGACCCCGGTAGAAGCCGGCTTAGATAAAAACAGACCGCCCACTATCGGCAAACCCGTCCCCAATCACCAGGTTTATATCCTGAACTCATACGGAGCCGGTTTTTTTCTCCAACCCGTCGGGGTTCCCGGCGAATTATGTATCGGCGGCAGCGGTGTCTGCGCCGGGTATTTAAACCGCCCGCAGTTAACCGCGGAAAAATTCATAGAGAATCCCTTTCTACCGGGAGAAAGGATGTATCGCAGCGGCGACCTGGCCCGCTGGCTGCCCGGCGGCGATATCGAATTTTTAGGCCGCATCGACCAACAGGTAAAAATCAGGGGATTCAGGATAGAATTAGGAGAAATAGAGGAGTGCTTGAAAAAGCACGATAAAATAAAAGATGCCGTTGTCACCGCGGCAGAGAAAAAAGCCGGGCAAGGTGATGATCCGGACGCCGGAGAAGAAGACGACAGGTTCATTTGCGCCTATATTGTCCCGCGGGGAGAATATAACCTGCCGGAAGTGAAAGAATTCTTATCGGCGCGCCTGCCCGGTTACATGATCCCGGCCTGTTTTGTGCAATTGGAAAAGATACCCCTGACGCCCAACGGGAAAATCGACAGGAAAGCGCTGCCGGAACCTGAATTTCACGCCGAAGGGGAAGGTTTTGCCGCTCCCGCCACTCCATTAGAAAAGAAACTGGCGGATATCTGGGCCGGTATTTTGAAAATGGAGCCGGAAAGCATAAGCATAGATATGAATTTTTTCGATCACGGCGGGCACTCCCTGAACGCCACCCAACTATTAGCCAGAGTGAACAAAGAATTAGACGTAAAAGTACCTTTAGGCGAATTATTTAAACGCCCCAAGATCAGGGAGTTGTCCGGGTACATCGAAACCATCGGCGAAGATACTTTTATCGCCGTCGAAGCGGTTGAAGAGAGGGATTATTATGCCATGTCTTCCGCCCAGAAGCGGTTGTATATTCTCCAGGATATCGAACCCCGGGTGACCAGTTACAACTTGCCGGTATTTTTCAAGCTGGCCGGGAAATTAAACAGGGAGAAACTGGAAGATGTTTTCAGCCGGTTGGTGGCAAGGCATGAAAGTTTCAGGACTTCTTTCCACACTGTAGAAGGTATGTTCGTACAGCGAGTGCACAAAAAGGTAGATTTTAAAATAGAGTATTATGATATAACGGCCGGAGAGGAAGAACTTGTGAAAGATATTGTAGAACCGTTTATTCGTTCTTTCGATCTATCTAAAGCCCCGCTGCTGCGCACCGGGCTCGTCAAAATAGCAGGAGAAGAGTACTTATTAATGGTAGACATGCATCATGTCATATCCGACGGCGTTTCTTCCGGCATATTGGTAGAGGAATTTATGAAATTGTATGACGGCGCGCCGCTGTCCCCACTGCGACTGCAGTACAAAGATTTTTCCTCCTGGCAGGAAAGCAGGAAAGGCAGCGAAGCCATGCAAAAACAGGAAGATTCCTGGCTGCGGCAATTCGCGGATGAGATACCCGTGCTTCAATTGCCTTACGATTACAGCCGCCCCGCAGTGCAGAGTTTCGCCGGCCGCAGCATCCATTTTAAAGTATCCCCCGCGGAAACCGCGGCTTTGAGAAAACTCTCCTCAGCAGAGGACGCCACCCTGTATATCGTACTAATCGCGATTTTTAATGTATTTTTATTCAAAATAAGCGGCCGGGAGGACATCATTATCGGCACTCCCACTGCCGCCCGTATGCACGCGGACTTGCAGAAAATCATCGGCATGTTTGTCAACACCCTGGCGCTGCGCAGCTTCCCGGCGCGGGGAAAAACATTCGCGGAATTTCTTAGTGAAACCAAAGAACGCACCCTAACAGCATTCGAGAACCAGGAGTACCCGTTCGAGGACCTGATCGAAAAAAGCGCCGCCCGGCTCAACCGGGACATGAGCAGGAATCCCCTGTTCGATGTGCTGTTTATTTTGCAGAACATGGAAATCCCCGATCTGAAAATACCCGGTTTGACATTATCCGCTTATGAAGCGGAAAGTAAAGTTTCTAAATTCGACCTGACGCTGATGGTATTCGAGGCGGAGGAGGAGTTGATATTGGTTTTCGAATACTGCACGAAACTCTTTAAAGAAGAGACCATCCACCGTTTTATCGACTATTTTAAGAAGTTGTTGTCCGGCATCCTGGCCGACCCGGGCAAAGAGTTGGCGCAGTTCGATATCCTTTCGCAGGAGGAAAAAAACAAGCTGCTCTATGATTTTAACGATACCGAAACCCCATTCCCTACCGGGAAAACGATCCACCGCCTTTTCGAAGAGCAGGTGGAAAAGAACCCGGACAACACAGCCATAATATGGCAGGGCGAAGGGATCGGCGAGCAGCAGTCCCGGTCTAAAGCGCAGCCGGTGCGCATGACCTATGGGGAATTGAGCAAAAGAACCGCCCGGATGGCCCGCTTGCTGCGGCAAAAAGGGGTAAAACCCGGCGTCATCGCAGCTATCCAGGTGGAACGTTCGTTAGAGATGATAATCGGCATACTCGGCATATTGCAAGCCGGCGGAGTTTATTTACCCATCGACCCCGGTTATCCCCGGCAGAGGATATCTTTTTTGCTGTCGGACAGCAGCGCAGCGCTGCTGCTCACTCACCGGGACATCGCCGGGATAGAGCAGGAAGCGGAACCTCCAGGCAGCGGCGTCCAACCTGGACCCGGCACAAAGCAGCCTGGGGCTGGGGCCTCCGATCCCGCCTACGTCATCTACACCTCGGGAAGCACAGGGCAGCCCAAAGGAGTCATAGTCGAACACCGCTCCGTTGTCAATCTTTTATTTGCTTTAGATAAAGAATATCCTTTCGGAGCAGCGGACGTCTATTTATTGAAAACGTCATATATTTTCGATGTCTCTGTAAGCGAATTGTTCGGCTGGTTCCCATCGGGCGGCAGGGTAGGTATACTGGAACAAGGAGTGGAGAAAGACCCCGCCGGGATATTGGATACCATCGAAGCATTGGGGATTACCCATATCAATTTTGTTCCCTCTATGTTTAATGCCTTTATGGAATTCTTTCCCAGCCAGGATATAAGTACGCTCTCCAGCCTGAAATATATCTTTTTAGCAGGAGAGGCGCTTTTACCCGGGTTGGCGAATAAATTCAGACAGTTAAACACAGCCATACGCCTGGAGAATATATACGGCCCCACGGAAGCCACCGTGTACTGCAGTAAATACTCTTTATCCGGTTGGCCGGGCAGCGGCAGTATCCCGATAGGAAAGCCCCTGGCCAACATGGAGCTATTTGTCCTGGATAAAACGAAGGGCTTGCAGCCCATCGGAGCTGCCGGGGAACTTTGGGTCGGCGGTGTATGTACTGCCCGCGGCTACCTCAACAACCCCGAACTCACCGCGGAAAAGTTCCAGCTTGATTTTTATAAGTCCGGTAAGTCCGATAGTGCCTATTCCACCGATCACCCCTCACAGATCACTCTTTACCGCACCGGTGATTTGGCCCGTTGGCTGCCCGGCGGGGACATCGAATTTCTCGGTAGAATAGACCAACAGGTAAAAATAAGAGGTTTCAGGATCGAAACAGGCGAAATAGAGAACCGGCTGCTAAATCATGAGAAAACAGCGGAAGCCTTAGTTATCGCCAAAGCAGACAGCAGCGGCGCTAAATACCTCTGCGCCTACATAGTGGCAAAGCGGGAAGCCCGGGACGCAGGGCAAAAGGTCGAGGACACAGCGAACCGGGAGCAGGCCGCCTGGATAGGCGAATTGCGGGAATATTTGTCCCAAAGCCTGCCCGAATATATGATGCCCTCGTATTTTGTTTTCCTCGACCGGTTTCCTTTAACGCCCGGCGGCAAAGTGGACCGCAGGGCGCTGCCGGAACCTGAAACCCGCGGCACAGGCGCTGCCGCACAAGACATCCTGCCCGCCGGTGAAATCGAGGCCATATTGATGAACATCTGGTGCGAAGTATTGGCAGTAGACAGGATCGGCAGGGAAGATAATTTTTTCCAGGTAGGCGGCGACTCCATCAAGGTAATCCAGATCGCAGCCAAATTAATGAAGCACCGTTTAAAATTGGCCGGCCGGGACCTGTTTTTGTATCCTACTATCAAACAGTTGGCCAAACGGGTAAAAAGAAGCGGTCGCCCGGTTCCCCAGGAACCGGTAACCGGCACAGCCGCGTTAACTCCTATTCAACGCTGGTTTTTCGACACTGATTTTTTACATCCCCACCATTTTAATCAATCGCTAATGGTATTTTCAGAGAAAGGCTTTAATGAAACCCTCATGGAAAAAGTGTTCACCGGGATAGTAAGCCACCATGACGCCTTACGAATGGTATTTACCGGGTCAGGGGACGCTGTGGAACAAAAGAACCGCGGCCTCGAAGGGAAACTCTTCGACTTAGAAATAGTAGATTTTAGAGATAAAAGCGGCGAACAAGCGCATGCAGCCATAGAAAAAGAGTGCGCCCGCATCCAGGCGGGGATTAATTTAGAAACAGGGCCGCTGCTGAAAGCGGCGCTTTTTAAAACCGCCGCCGGTGATCATTTAGCGATGGTTATTCACCACTTAGTGGTGGATGGAGTTTCCTGGCGGATACTGCTGGAAGATTTTGCCGCTGCTTATGCCCAGGCCGGAAAAGGCGAAGAAATTGTCTTCCAGGAAAAAACCGGTTCGTTTTTATATTGGGCCGGACAACTGCAAAGTTACGCCGGAAGCCGGACATTGCAAGCCGAAGCAGCCTACTGGCGAGAGATCGAGAAGATCGATGTCCCCCTTCTACCCCGTGCCGCGGAGATAAAGGCAAAAGACCGCAAGTTAAAAGACTGTGAATCCCAGGCGATTTCTTTAAGCGAGCAGGATACCGGGGCGCTGCTGCAAAAGGTCAACCGGGCCTATAACACCGGTATCAACGACATCCTGCTCACCGCTTTGGGCATGGCGCTGGAAGAGTGGGCCGGCATCGACAAAATCGCCGTCAACTTAGAAGGCCACGGCCGGGAGCCAATAGTAGAGGAATTGGATATCAGCCGCACCATAGGCTGGTTCACCTCCTTGTACCCGGTGTTATTGGATATGAGCCGGTCGAAAGAGCTGTCTTACCGCATCAAATATATAAAAGAAACGCTGCACCGGGTTCCCGCCAGGGGCACCGGTTACGGCATATTAAAGTATTTAACGCAGGCAGACGAAAGACCGGGCCTGTCTTTCCAATTAGAACCGGGAATATGTTTCAATTATTTAGGCCGATTCGGAACCGGGGACCTGGGCGGCGGCGATTTCGAGATATCCCCCTTGAGCAGCGGAGCGAATATCGGGCCGGGATCGCATCAGGCTCATGCCCTGGATATAACCGGCATCTTAATGGCGGACAGGTTAAGCTTTTCTTTCTCCTACCATAAGTATGAGTTCGAAGGCAGCAGTATAAAAAAACTGGCGGAAAGTTTCCAAAAGCATCTAATAACCATCATCCGCCACTGTGAAAACAAAGAGAAAACCGAGATTACTCCCGCCGATGTGGGTTCTAAAATCTCGATCGAAGACCTAAAAAAAATCGAACAGGTGCTCGGCCCCCAGGGAGAAATAGAGTCGGTGTACCCGCTGACGTCCATGCAGAGCGGCATGTTATATGAAGCGCTGAGCGACAGGGTAAGCAATCCCTATTTCGAGCAGTCGGCTATCTCCATAGAAGGGGAAATCGACCGCGCCATCTTTGAAAAAAGTATGAACAAATTAATCGAAAGATACGCTGTGTTAAGAACTGCTTTCGTTTACGAAGATTTAGACGAACCCATGCAAGTAGTGTTGAAAAAAAGAGAACTGGAAATCGGTTTCGAGGACATTTCTCATTTAGACGCAGACAACTGCGAACAGCACCTGGAAGAATTTAAAAGAAAAGACAGGCAGCGAGGCATGGATTTAACACTGGATCATTTAGTAAGGCTGCACCTGTTTAAAAAAGGAGAGAATTCCTTCTGCCTAATATGGGATTTTTTTCATACCATACAGGACGGCTGGTGCTTAGGTTTGATTTATAACGAACTGCTCCGGATTTATGTGGCCTTGAAACAGGGCAGCCCGGTGGAATTGGAACCGGTAACCCCCTATGTGGAATACATCCGCTGGTTGGAGAAACAGGATAAAAAAGAGGGCCTGGAATATTGGCGGCAGTACCTTAACGGTTATAAACAGCAGGCCGCTTTACCGAAATTTAGAGATTCGCAAACAGGTGTGGAAGCCGGTTTTGAACGGGAAGAATACGATTTCTCTCTCGGCGAAACCTTAAGCGCAGGCGTACAGCAGGCGGTCAGGGCGGAAAGCGTCACCCTGAATACCCTATTCCAGGCCCTGTGGGGCATCCTGCTGCAAAAATACAACAACAGCGGCGATGTGGTATTCGGCGGCGTGGTGTCGGGTAGGCCGGGGGAAGTGCCGGGTATCGAACGTATGGTGGGACTGTTTATCAATACAGTGCCGGTAAGAATCAGGAACGAAAAAGGGAAAAGTTTTTCGCAATTATTAAAAGATGTGCACCGGCAAGAAATGATATCCAGGTCTTACGAATATTTCCCCTTAATGGAGATACAGTCCTGCACCGCGCTGGGGAACCGGCTCATAGATCACGTGCTGGTCTTTGAGAATTTTCCCTTAGAGGAGTTGTTCCAGGCCGGAGGCAGGTTGACGGGCGCCGGTTTTACCGTCACCGATGTACGCTATCATGAGCAGACCAATTTCGATTTAAATATCAAAGTAGTGCCCGGGAAAGATATCGCGTTGAAGTATACTTATAATGCCCTGGCATACAGCGCCGGTTTTATGGAGAAAGCGGCCCGCAATTTGGTCCGGTTAGTGGAGCAGGTAGTGGAGAACCCAGGCATAGAAGTCGATAAAATCGAGATAAGCTCCGGGAAAGAAGCAGCGCTTTACGATGACCTGGAAAACGAATAAGGAGGAGTTCGATAAGAATGAAGCACAAAACAGTACAAGCTCAACTACAAGAAGTTTTCAATAAATCCGGGAACGATATTGCCATCCAGTGCGGCAGCCGGAAAAAAACCTATGCCGAATTCCACCGGGAAACCGATTATATGGCCAACCGGCTGTTGGAAAAAGGCATCGAAAAAGAAACCTTTGTCGGTCTTTTGATAGAGGACCGGGTGGATTTTATCACCGCCATGATCGCCGTCTTAAAAGCAGGCTGCGTATTCGTCCCCTTAGAACCGGCCTTCCCGGACAAGCGGCTGGAAGAGATGATAAAATCCGTCGATATTAGCCTAACGATTAGCGACCGGGTTAATCTTAATCGTTTCTCTGCCGCTGCCTGCGCGGAAACGCCGCACTCAAGATTAGAAAAGGTGGAATTCATCCGCGCCGCCGATCTGTCCGCACCGGCAGGGGAAACTCCTGCTGAAGACTCCCCTTTCTACCGGGAGCCGCAGGTTGAATACAGCGAAGACGACAGGGTTTATGTGTATTACACCTCCGGCACCAGCGGCAAACCCAAAGCCGTTTTAGGCAAAAATAAAGGTTTAATCCATTTTATCCTCTGGGAAATCGACACTTTTGCTGTAGACGGGAATTCCCGTTTCAGCCAGTTGATTACCCCCGGGTTCGATCCTTTTTTAAGGGATATATTTGTCCCTTTATGCGCCGGAGGCAGGATTTGTATCCCCGAGGATAAGAGTATTATCATCGACGCCCCAAAACTAATCGACTGGGTAGATAAATCCGGGATTTATTTGATCCACTGTGTGCCCGCTCAATTCAGGATATTGAGTTCCGCTAAGTTGACCGCGGATATTTTCAAATCCCTTAAATACATACTGCTGGCCGGTGAAAAAATCAATCCCCCGGACCTTGCCGAATGGTACGGCATCTTCGACGAAAGAATTCAATTGGTCAACATGTACGGCCCCACTGAAACCACCCTGGCCAAAGTTTTTTATTTAATAAAAAAAGCCGATGTAAACAGGGAAAGAATCCCCATCGGCAAACCCATCAGGGGCGCCAGGGTGGTTATTTTCGATAAAGACATGCATGTCTGCGACCAACTGGTCAGCGGCGAAATCTACATCAGGACACCCTACCGCAGCTTCGGCTACTGCAATGACCCGGAATTGAACCACGAAAAATTCATCCCCAATCCCATTAATGAAGACCCCCTGGACATCCTCTACAAAACCGGCGACTTAGGCAGGTTTTTACCCGGCGGGAATGTGGATATTTTAGGCAGAACCGACAGGCAGGTGAAAATTCGCGGCATGCGCATCGAGTTGGAAGAAGTAGAAAGCGCCCTTGTCCGTTTGCCCCGGGTAAAAGAGGCGGTGGTGGTGAAACGGGAAATTTCTAATAACAACGAAGTCTTATGCGCCTATATAACCGCACAAGAAGACGCCCCAGCCGGAAACCCCGGGCAAACGCTCAGCGCAGAAGTAAAAAAACACCTCCCTTCCCAACTGCCTCCATATATGATACCGGCCCGGTTCGTGGAGTTGGACAAACTGCCCAGGAAACCCAATGCCAAAGTGGATTATGACGGCCTGCCCGACCCCTTTAAAGAAGAGGCCGAATATATTGCTCCCCGCGGCGACGTAGAGAAGAAGCTGGTGGAGGTATGGTGCGACATTTTGGGCATCGAAAAAGTAGGCAGAACGAATTCTTTTCCCGAAGTGGGCGGTAATTCGTTAAATATTATGACCTTAGTTTCCCGGCTGCGGCGGGAATTCGATATCAAAGTATCCCTGGCGGATATTTTTGGAAACCAAACTATAGAGGAACAAGCAGAATTGATACGATATTTCCGGGAAACCGGCGAATTTGAATTATTGTTGGGGCAATTGGAATGCGTGGTGCGTTTGAACCTGATCAAAAGCGACAGGAATATTTTTATTATTCATCCCCGTGATCCCTTAGTGCTTTTGTATCGAGAACTGGCCGGCGCCCTGCAAGGTGATTTTAATGTGTTCGGCATCCAATCTAAAGGCTTGCTGAATAAAGCCAAACTGCCGGATACCATGCAGGAAATGTTGGATGATTACGTCTCGCAGATCAAAAGAATCCAGCCCCAGGGACCTTATTACATTGCCGGGTACTGCGTCGGCTGCATTATCGCCTATGAAACGGCAAGGTGCCTGGAAGACCTGGACGATGAAGTAGAACGATTGATTATGATCGATTCACCGGCTTTTCTTTCCAAAGCCGTCATCCGCATCATCCGCACGGTAGAACGCCTCGCGCCCCAGCAGGAAGGCCGGTACAAATCGCTAAAGGAGAAGATGGCGCGGCCCTTAGAAAGCTTCGCCGCCGAAAGCAAGGTGAGCCACAGTTATTCGGCCCAGTGGATGGAGCGGCGCAAAGATGCGGTCAGCGAAAACAATAACGAAATCATCAGGAAATACAATCCCGTGCGCATCATCGACTCCCCGGTGCTGGTCATAAAAGCAGAACACAGCGAGCATGAGAATTTTGCCCTGAAACGTTGGAAAAAAATGACCGCGGGCCGGGTTGAGTCGGTAGAAAGCCCGGGCGATCACAGCACTATCATCAGAGGTGACAATGCATTAAAACTGGCCGGAATAATAGCCGGCTTAAAAAAGATTAACAACTAACCCGGATTTCTCACAATATTTTGCCTCCGGCGGCCAAAACCCTTTTGTAAAAGGGTTCTGGACTCCCAAAACTTTTGATGAGCCATAAGCTTTTCTGCACAGGAAACGTCCTTTATAGGCTCCTGCCGCGAAGCGGCTCATGGGCTGGGTGCCCCGCACCCTTCTGGGCTCCCAAAACTTTTGATGAGCCTTTTCCCGGCTGCCGCAGGTTTTTCCCGATACTCGTGAGAGATGCGGGCTAAATATATCCTGAAGGAGGAAAAAAATGAATTTAAAAAAAATTTTTATTATTTTGTTAGCAGTGCTTCTGCCTCTCCCGGCAGCAGCAAACACTAAAACCGAACAAATCAAGTTCCACACCATGGCTGAAAACGTCGATTTACCTCACATCACCGCCGTTCCCAAAATAGACGGCCTGTTCGAAAAAGATATCTATAAAAATTTTGTTTTGTACGATAACTTTTTCCAGATGATCCCTAAGTACAACACACCCGCTTCGGAAAAAACCCAGGTGTTTTTAGCCTTCGATGATGAAAATCTCTATTTTGCCTTTAAAGCCTTTTACCGGAACCCCAAAATCATCAGGACGTCCATCAGCAGACGCGATAAATTTGAGAACAACGATTTTATACGCATCATCATCGATCCTTTTGTCACCCGGATAAAAGGAATGCTTTTTAGCGTCAATCCCAACGGCATACAGAAAGACGCTATTTATGACGAAATGCCCGGCAGTGAAAGGTTCGACTGGACCTGGGACGCGCTTTTTTACTCAGCCGGGAAAATATACGATTGGGGTTATTTCGTGGAAATCAAAATCCCTTTCAAGTCCCTGAGATTTCCCGCCGGTAAAAAAATTCAAAAATGGGGTATTCACCTGATGCGCTGGATTGCCCACAAATCGGAATATGACTCCTTGTTTTTTATCGACCGCACCAAAAGAGGCTGGCTGAACCAACAGCCCATGCTGGTGATCAGTAAAAACATAAAACCCGGGCTTCATGTAGAAGTCGTGCCCTCAGTCACCACCTTAGTCAACAAAGGAGAAGACGCCGAGTACAACGCCGGCGCCAGTTTCAAGTACAACATCTCCTCCGACACCACCTTAGATTTTACCTATAACCCCGATTTTTCCCATATCGAAGCCGATGCCGGGCAAATCAATATCAACCAGAGATACGCCCTCTACTATGAAGAAAAAAGACCTTTCTTCTTAGAAAGCAAAGAAATATTCAAAACCCCCATCGAAGTGTTTTATTCGAGGCGGATCGCCACTCCCCGCTTCGGCGGCAAGATCACGGGCAGGAGCGGCAGGTCTACCTTCGGTTTAGTGTCGGGCTATGACACCGGTTCTTTTATGAATTTGTCCAATGTCCCGGCAGGAGGAGAAGAAAAAGCCTGGAATAACTCCTTCAGGTATAAGTATGAATTCACCAGGGAAAACTCCATCGGTATGTTCGTAACCGACAAACGTTGGCAGGGCGATAACTATAATACTGTTTTCGGGCTCGATTCGCATATCAAACATAAAGGCTTCATGGGTGATTTCCAGGCCCTGCTGTCTAAAACCCGGTTCGGTGACAAAACAGAGGGCCAGGCCTATTATGGGCTGCTCTCCTATGAAAACGAACATATTCACGGCAATTTTTTGACCGAGCATTATTCTCCCCGATTCGACGCCCAGATCGGTTTTATCCAGCGCACGGATATGAGGAGATACCGGGGCTACCTGGACTATATCTTTTTGCCGGAAAAAAAACATTTCGTTAACGGCGGCCCCTCCATTGCTTACGATTACATCACCGACTGGAGCGGCGAAGTAATGGATAAGCATCTCTCCTTAGGCTTCCAATTCCAGACCTACCGCTTCACCAATATAAAAGCCGTTTATAATCGATATTATGAGAAATTCTACGGCGTCGGTTTCGATAAAAACTATCTCGAATTCCTCATTACTTCGTCACCCCTCAAGTTCTTGACCTTCGGCACTTATGCCATGATAGGCGACGGCATTTTTTATTCTCCCAACCCCTTTCTCGGCTACAACCGGCTGGTTGCTTTCTGGTCCACTTTGCTGCCCACCCAGCGTTTCGCCATATCCGCCGACCTGACCTCTAACTATTTCTACTTTGAAAAAGGAGGAAACCTGATGTATAAAATGAACATTTACAGGTTAAAAGCAGTTTATTATTTCACCAGGAACCTCTCTTTAAGAACTATCTGGGAATACAATAACTTCTATGATAAACACTACGGCAATGTGCTTTTAAGTTATGAATATAACCCCGGCACTGTTTTTTACTTAGGCTATTCGACGGACCGCATTTACAACGCAGGCATGCTCGAAGACACCACCTATTCCATATTTCTCAAAATCTCTTATCTTTTCAGAAAATAATGACTTAATCATAAATACAAAATAGGAGGATTTATGAAACAAAAAAACGTTTTTTTAACCCCTGTCAGGCTAATTGTTTTACTGTTTTTGGTGATTGCCCTGATTGCTCCCCTCAGCCTAACGGCGCAAACCGGGACGCAGCCGCCGGAACAGGCGCAGCAGGAAGAGCAGCTCCAGGAACAGGCGCGGCAGGAAGACCGACTCCCGGAACAAGCGTCAAAAGTAGATTATGAGGCTATCGAAAAAAAAGTACAGGAACTCATGGAAGACGGCGATATCCCCGGTCTAAGTCTTGTGATGATAAAAGGCGACCGGCCGGTATATATGAAAGGTTTCGGCTATACCGGCTTAGAAAAGAAAACCCCGGTTACCTCCGCCACCCTGTTCGAACTGGCCTCATGCAGTAAAGCTTTTACGGCTTTAGCCATGCTGAAATTGGAAAAAGAAGGTCTTATTAACTTAGACGCCCCGGTATCCCGCTACCTGTCATGGTTCTACACCATGTACCAGGGCAAAAAACAGGAAATCACCCTCCGCCAACTGCTGCATCAGAGCAGCGGCATCCCCCCCGGTTCTATCGCCAAAATACCCGAATCCGCCGCCGCAGACGCGCTGCAGCAGACCGCCCGTAATCTCGCGGGCATCGAATTGGATTTCCTTCCCGGCCTCCGTTTCCAGTATGCCACCATCAACTACGATGTCCTGGGCGCGGTTATCGAAGCAGTCAGCGACACCGCTTATGAAGAGTATATGGTAAAAAACATATTCCACCCCCTGGGCTTAAACGATACCCTGGTGGGCAAAGAACAACTGCAGGCCGCGGGAAAAGAAGCAGCCCGGGGTCATAAAATCAGTTTTTTTAAAGCCCGCCCATATACCCCGCCGGATTTTCGCGGCAATAACCCGGCCGCTTACATCATGTCCAACGGCAGCGACATAGCCCGCTGGTTACGATTGCAAATGGGAATGGAACAAAACGATCTTACCCCGCTGCTGGAAAAAAGCCGGCAGCGGGACCGAACCGTCCCCCCCGATATGAACACCATGGTATCCTATGCCATGGGCTGGATGGCGTCGATAGACGGCAGCGGCGTGATATTGCACAGCGGGTTAAATCCCAATTTTACCACCTTCTTTATTTTCGATCCCGAAGATCGCACCGGGGTGGCCGTAATGGCCAATTCCAACAGTAGTTATACTTCTTACATCGGCAGGGCAGTCATGCATTTGTTGTACGGCGACCCCCTGCCCCCGGAAACCGGCTTAGACGGTAATATCGACAAAAGCGCATCGGTCATGAGCATCATCCTGTGCGTTTACCTTTTGTTTGTGCTGGTATTTTTAGCGCTGCTGCTGCTGCAATTAGTGAAAGGCAAACGCGGTTTTAAACCCGTCACTCTTAAAATCCTGCTGCGCTGGATCGTTGCCCCCATTTTGCTGGTTCCTTTTGCCGCGGGCATCTATTTGCTGCCCTATGTCATCGGCGGAGTGCCCTGGGCAACCGCTTTAGTCTGGTCGCCCATTAGTTTTAAAACAGCGGCTTTTTTGATTATAGTGGCCATGGTCTGTAGTTATATTTCGTATATGGTCTCATCGCTCTTTCCCCACAAGAATGAATATTTACATTCCGTCCCCTTTCTCATACTTATCAGTTTACTCAGCGGCGGCGCCAATGCCGTGGTGATATTCTTGCTCAGTATGTCTTTATACGTCCCCATCGACAGAGGATATGTCTTGTTTTATTTTTGCCTGGCCAGCGGCCTGTATCTTTTAGGACGCAGGGCCCTGCAAGGCAGGCTGGTAACGATTACATTCGGCATCATCTATGATTTAAGGATGAGGTTGATCAGCCGCATATTCACTACCTCTTACCAGAAATACGAAAAGTTGGACAGCGGACGTGTGATCGCTACCCTGAACAACGATACCACACAATTGGGCGGAACAGCTAACTTTTTGGTGGCTGTACTCAGCAGCCTTATTACCGTAACCGGCGCTTTCTTGTACCTGGCTACCATCGCTTTCTGGACTACCCTGGTTACCCTGGCGGTTATAGTAATAGTCGCCGTGGTTTATGTATTTGTCACCCGGCGAGCTGCCCGGCTGTTTAATGTGGCCAGGGA
>JAGLSW010000680.1 GCA_023135565.1 Candidatus Aminicenantota bacterium
TGCTCTAAGTAGGAGTTCACCGGCAGCACGATACAATCGTAATCCCCCCCGGCAAAAGCCGACAGCCGGTCGGCATAAGCGCCGCCGTCGTCGGTAAAATCTACCTGCAAACCTTTCCTGGCCGCCATTTTCCTCATTTCCGGGGAGGTCATAAACCAGTAGCCTAAATAGTTATCACCGCCTATGCGCATGGTATGCAAAGAACCGGCGGAATCGGAAGTAGATTGTTGGCTCTTCTCGAAGAGTATGGGTTTCAGGTATCTCCAGCCCAATATACCGGCAATGCCGATGACCAGGATAATAATAAACCCGATGGTGGTTTTTTTCACGCCTTTTTGTTCTTCTTCCATTATTGCTGCTCCTCGAAGCTGGTGACATCGAAATCAGGCAGTTCAGCCAGGGTGTCCTGCAAACTTTGCGAGAGGTCGGAAAAATTATCGGCTGCTTTGTAAGATACCGAAAAGCTGCGCAGGGGATGGTCTTTGCCTACGCATAAGCCGATGGCATAAATAGGAATACCGTATTTGGCCGCGTAAAGGGCTGCTTTGGGTATTTCGTTGGCTTTGCCGTCGGTCACTACGATCAGGCGGTACTCGCCATAGCCTAACTGTTTTTTATATCGTTCTATTAATTTGTCGGTGCCGAATTCGATGGCCCGGGCCAAAGGGGTGCCGCCGCCGGCCTGGATAGCTTCCACGGCTGCGATAAAAGCCTCCCGGTTGCCTGAACCTAAGGGTACGACTTCCCTTTTGGCGACGTTGTCGAATACGAATAATCCGATGTTCACGTCGGGGGGTACGTTCTCTAAGAACTTCTTGACGGCCCACTTAGCGCCCTGCAGCTTGTCGGGGAACTGCCGGTCGCCGCCGCAGTCCTTGTTGGTGCCTTCGCTCATGCTGCCGCTGCCGTCTAATATAAAATAAAAATTCCTGGTCATTTCGGCAGCGCCGCCGCTGTCTTCGGGGATAGGAATTTTGGCGGGTTCCTGCTCGATCCATAACTTTCCTAAAGTCATGGGGGGGGCTTTCTCTTCCGCCGGTGTGGATGTAGAAGAGGAAGAGCCGCAGCCGACAAAAAACATTACGATTATTAAAAAAGCAAACAGCATTGCCTTCGGCGACCAGGGGGCGCTTTTGAAAAACTGCCCCCTGGACCCCCACAAAACTTTTGTTGAACCGCTTTTCGGCAATTCATTGTTACTCGAAAGCCCCTTATCGGCTCCCCGCGCCGCGGGGTTGAAAAACTGCCCCCTGGACCCCCGCAAAACTTTTGTTGAGCCGTTTTTTAAAAAAATTGGAAATCTCATTTTACTTTCTCCCTACTTTAGAGGAGTAAACTCGCTCAACTCCGCTTCTATCTGCTTGATGCGAAAAAGCACCCGGCGGTTAGCCGCCCACTCTTCTTTGGTTCTCGGCGGGTTGTACTTAGGGTTGGTGATGCCCATGCCTACTGCCACAAACTGCGATTCATCGACGTTGAATCCTTTTTTCTTACAGTAGCTGAAAAAACTCCTGCGTACTTCCCGGGCCCGGGAGAGGGAGAGGTTTTTGGCCTGCTGCTCCATCTGCCTGATTTCTACCGAAGATTTCCTGTCCTGTTTGGCTCTCAAAATTCCCAGGGGATCGGAATGACCTTCGATGATAATAAGCGAACCGCCGTAGGTTTGGGCAATGTTTAAGGCTTTACTAAAATCACCGGCATATTGATTCGCGGAAAAAGCGCTCTGGTTGGGGGCAAAATTGATCTCGATCTGGAACAAAGTGCCTTTTGCAGCCCAGGTAGTAGGTTCTACGGAGATTCTTTCCTGTACTTTGCGGGTGTCGAATCTTTTCTTGACTTCGACGGGTTTGGTGGAAATGCCGGATAAACCGCGGGCCAGCCTGGAAAAATCCCAACCGGCTGAACGCAGGGTGACGGTTTTCGACATCAAGCCCATCTTTTTGAAACTGGCCTGGATTTCAGAAGTCAGCCGTTTCAGGGTCCTGGTAGTGCCTTTGCCGGTGAAAAACTTCACATTGCCGTCATAACCGGCGAAGCGGCAGTCGCCTAACAGCGCTTCTACATCGGGAATGGCCTGGGGCGCGCCTAAAAGCATATCCGCCGCATGACTCATTATTTTCCTGTATTCTTTCTGCCGGGAACTTTTGTTGGTCATCAGTTTTGCCAGCCCTTCCCGGCCTTTGAATAAGGCGCGGACAAAGGATTCCACTTTGCTTTTGTTACGGTTGAAATAATCGCTGCGCACGGCATAGACATCGGAAATGACCCGGGAAGCGGTTTTAGTGCTCAGTACGATATTGGCCCCTTTGACCGAACCGGCGGCCCCGGTGCCTACTTTCCCGCCTGAAGTGAGGTTCAGGGCGTCGGGAATAATACACATCACGCCGTCGATAGAACTGTCTTCTAAAAAAGCGCTGACCGGGTCGATAATTTTTCCCCCGGTATCATAGGTTGGCAGCGATAGTTCGGTGAACCATTTCAGCTTTACTTTACTGAAGGGAACGCCTGCGCTGCTGAGAATATTGCTTAGGTAATCCATGTGCGGTCCATAAAGCTGCAGGGCAATGGTTTTGTTTTTCAAGTCCCGCGGTCTTTTGACATTGCTGCGGGTGACCAGGGCGTCGCCGCCGGTAGACCAGGTTAGCTGGTAAATCACCACTAAATCCAGGCCGTTTCTTTTAAAAACTTCGGCTGCGGCGTTGATCATGCCCATGGTGCCTCGCAGGTAGGGGGTTTTTCCTTCTAAACAGCTTTCTACCTGTTTCTGGAAAATGTCTTCCCTGTAGAGGGAAACATCCAGGCCTTCGGCTTTGAATAAACCGCTGTCCGCGGCATAGATGGTGGCCACATCCCCGCCCCATAGGATCATCGGGACTTTTAGGGCGCCGGACTTGACGCTGCTGGCTCTTTTGGAAACCACCTGGGTTAGAGGCCGCGGTTCCACTTCTACGATATTGGCTGCTGTCAGCGCTGCTGAAAAGACCAGGACAAACATACAAAAAACAACGGAAATATTAATGAATCTTTTTTTTCGCATTACCTTCTCCTCAAGTTTTGATTTTTTACCACATAAAAGGCTTATTGCATTCATATGTTAATTGTATAAAAAAAAGTGTCGTTTGACAAGTCTTTTGATGATTAATCGAAGAAAAATTTGAAATCTCTTGCCTCCGGCGGGGGTGCGGCGCACCCAGCCTCTTAGCCTCCGGCGGCCCTGCCGGGGGCTAAACTTTTGAAAAAGTTTAATCAAAACTTTTGATAACTTAGAAGCAAAAACGCTCACACGCTGCCT
>JAGLSW010000681.1 GCA_023135565.1 Candidatus Aminicenantota bacterium
AAAGTTTGGCCCCCGGCAGGGACCTGCCGCGCAGCGGCTTAACGCCACCCCACGCGCGTGGGGCCGCCGGAGGCTAAGTAATATCATGGCAATAAAAATGCAATATTCATTCGGTACTGCGGGCTGGAGTTATAAAGATTGGCGAGGCACCGTTTACCCGGAAAAAATCCCCGCCGGTTTTAATCACTTAGAATTCCTGGCCCGTGATTTTCAATTCGTGGAAGTGAACACCACTTTTTATCGCATCCCCACTCTGAAACTGACTACAGGCTGGGTAAGAAAAACCGAATCCCTGCCGGATTTTAAGTTCTGGATTAAAGTGTTCCGGGATTTTACCCACAAGCGGGTGATGAGGCCGCAAGATGTCGAAAGTTTTAAGCAAGCAATTGCGCCGCTGGCAGAAGCCGGAAAACTGGCCGGTGTATTGGCGCAGTTTCCTTACTCTTTTAAATTGAACAGCGAGAATTTCGCGTATTTAAACGATCTCACTCATAATTTTGGGGAGTATACACAGGCCGTGGAGTTTCGTCACAATAGTTGGGAACACGGGGACGTGCTCGATAGTTTTGTGCAAGACGGCGTTATCTGGGTAAATATCGACCAGCCGGTTATATCGCTTTCGTTGGGGCTAACCGATTATGTGACCCACCCGGGGCTTTCTTATTTCCGGCTGCACGGTAGGAACTACGGGTCCTGGTTTTCCGGGGCAGGCCGGGATGCGCGGTATGACTATGATTACAGCGCCTTAGAACTCAACGAAATTGCCGAGAAAATCAAAAAGTTAAAAGAGAAAGCCAAAAAGATATTCGTATCCGGCAACAATCATTATAAAGGCAGCGCGGTCAAGAACCTCAAAGAGCTGAAAAAAATCCTGAAAAAATGAATGATGAGGGGAGTTCTGCGATTACTCCGGGCTTAAAGCGGCCCACAGATTCTACAAATTAACACAAAGAAAGCCCCTGCCGGGGCTGGGCCTGGGAATGTTTCCCGGACTACTTCCAGAAAGTATCTATATCATAACGGCGAATATCCTGGTCCCTGGTGACAAGCACAGCAGAAATATTTTTTGCCTGGGCGATTAACAAACGGTCAAAAGGGTCTTTATGAAAACCGGGCAGCAGCGTCGAATCGATCATATCTTCAGCGGTCGGCGCGATCATCCTGGCCGGGGAATTGTTCAACAAATCGGTTTTCCAACTGTGTACATCTTTGATCTTAATACGCCCCTTCCGCGCCAGTAAGGCAATCTCCCAGATAGAAGCTGATGAAAAATACACATTACCTTTTTTTCCTTGATTGTCGAAAAAAGCGACAAAGTCGGTTGATACCTTCTCTTTAGCCACCCAAAAAACAAGCGCATGCGTATCGAGCAGGTACTTTTTGGACTTCAAATGTATTCCTCCCAGGTGTCTTCAAGGGGAGCAAAAGCTTCGTCAGGCGGAACTAACAGTTTGATTTTCTCTCTCATCCTGTCACGCCAGTTTCCTCTGTTTGCGGGAACCATCAGGGCAACCTCCCGGCCATTTCGCTGTACGGTAATGGTTTCCCCTTGCGCCACCTTATCGAGGAAAACAAATATATCGCTTCTTAATTTTGTAGCTGTGACTGTAATCATTTTACCTCCGCTCAAGTATGTACATCGTTAGCGCTGCCATGTACATGTTAGTATAAAAATACTATATTGTCAACCTTTTTATGCTTTTTCTTTTCCCCCAAACAAATCCAGTGTCTCTATACCACTGCCCTCAAACCCCTGAAACAATCAGTGCTAAGAAAAAATTATTTTTTTAGTTGACAAAACGAAATAATTGTATTATAATAGCGATACAATCAAAGGGAGGCCCGGCGGGTCGCCCTGGAATTGGCGGATGAATATGATTGAAATGCTTGATATAAAAGACTTTTTAGTAATAATTGCAAACAGGTACGGCTCTTGCAAAGCAGTGCAGTGCGTCGGATTGTATCCTTTAGATATGACAAAGGATGAAGCCCGGAAAAAAACGGCATCGAAAATTTTTAGAAAAATATGGAGAAGGTGAAATGAAAAAATTGGTTTTAATCGGTTTGCTGCTCTTGTTCGGTGTGTATGTATTCTTCAACTGGTGGAAAGCCCTGCGCAGCCGGCCCCCGGCGGGGGCATCCTATAAGGGTTGTGCAAGCGGGAACCCGGCGACATAGGGTAAGGTAGTAAAGAGAAAAATGTTGAGACATTTAATAATAAAAAATAAAAACAGCCGCAAAATTCAGCGGCAAACAGGAGGATTAAATGAAAAAAGCAGCTTTAATTATTTTGTTAATGTTGTTTGTTTTGGCAGAGTGTTTTCCTTCAGTGGGAGCAGGTGGAACGGCTTCGCAGGATGATGCGAACATCGCCGTGGTCAAGCGAGTGCTCGAAGTCTTTAAAAGCAAAGACGCAGCGGTTTTAGACCAGCTTATGTCAAAATGGGAAATCAAAAGAGCAAAGCCGGTATTTGAAAAAATGTGGGCCCTGGGAGTTGTGGAAGCCCACGTCTTCGACATCTTTGCAAAAAAGGACAAAGTGGCTGTAAGATTTACCCTGGAAGGATTCGCCGGGGACACTCGGGGCAGGGAATGGGCGCTGGAATTTGTCACTGTCTGGTATTTTAAAAAAGGCAAGGTGATGATGATCGAAGGCGGAAACAAATTACTGGGAGAGTTAATGGAGCCGGAATTCACCACCGAGTCCACTATACCCGGATACTATATGGGAAAACTGAAAATGACCGTCGGCGACATGAAAACCATCAGCAATGCTATCAAAGCCTACGAGAGCAAGCTGCCCAAACTCGACTGCATGAAGAAATTAGCCGGGATAGTCGCCCCCAAATATATCCGGATTCTACCGCTTAGAGATCCCTGGGGTAACTATTTTTACTTTAAATCCGACGGGGAAAATTACTGGTTGGGCAGCGGCGGTAGTGACGGTAAGTTCGGCGGATTCGATCAAAAAGGCGCCTGGCCGCGCAAGGTGGATGAAGGCAAAGACATCGTATTAAAAAACGACCAGTTCGTCTACGCCCCGGATTTCGACTATGCCTGGGCAAAAGTGGACCCCAAAACTTTTACCGGGAAAGTTTTCGAAACCATGGGTACTTTGAAGACCGCGATGGTATCGGTCCACGCTTACAGGGAAAGCACCGGGAAGAAGGGGCCGCTGGTGGATTCTTATAAGGAGTTGGTAAAGGTGCTGCAGCCCAAGTATGTCAGGTATTTACCTTTAAAGGATGCCTGGGGTAATGAATTCATCTATCAGTATGACAAAAAGAACCCGGAAAATTATTGGATAGCCAGCAGTGGCAGTGACGGTAAGTTTGCGGGATTCGATCAGAAAGGGACCAGTAATGGTGAAAAAGACAAAGGCCAGGATATTATTGTCGCCAACGGCAAGTTCGCGTATTATCCAGACCTGGAGATATTGAAGAACAAAATGAAGTAGCGAAGAAGGGATTCCCCGAGGGCGGTCTGTTTGGGCCGCCCTTTTTTTTCACAGGAAATTTTTAATAATAAACTGCTTCGCAGCAGAGGTGTCGATAGTGCTTCTAAATTATCAAAAGTTTTGTTCAAACTTTTTTGAAGGTTCGGTATGCCGATGGCCCCCAACGATGATCCCAATGGGGGCGGCCCCCGGCAGGGTCGCCGAAGGCAAGTCTTGAGAGGAAGCGGGGTGTGTTAAATCTTCGCGAAAAAACAAGATTTTCACCGATCAGTAGTACAGAGCATTGTTGTTCGATAGTTTACCATCTTTATACCTGGGGTGTATCATTTTTTTATTGATTTATATAGGATATTTGGGTATAATACTATCTGAAAATAATAATTTAATAGGTGATTAACAAATTGGAAACATTAAGTAAAGCATTATTTTTAAAGGGTATTAAAGGCCTTGACTTAACCGTTAGGAGTCACCGCCGCCTGAGGTTGTTGGGAATAAACACCATTGGAGAGTTAATAAAGTTAACTGAATCCGATTTGTTGAAATTAAAGGACTTTGGCGCAGCAAGTCTGAAAGACATAAATTCGAATTTAAAAAAGATCGGCCTTCGGTTAGGCATGTTACATTTTCCCTCCACTCGATTAACCGATGCTCAGAAATTATTTCTCAATAGAAGTGTCGAATCATGCAATTTCTCAGTGAGAAGCCTGAAATGCTTCAGAGATTCCGGTATAAAGACAATTTCCGGTTTAATAAGGAAGTCGGAATCGGAATTGATGAAAGAAAAAAAATTTGGGAAAAAGAGCCTTAATGAGGTAATATCCCTATTAAATGAGCATAACTTGTGTTTGGGGATGTCTATCCCGGAAGAAGAACCGGAAGCCGCGGCTGAATATAAATTAAGGTGTCGCTCACTCCATGACTGGTTGGTTTTTGCGAAGGATGAATTATTTACCGAACGGAATTTAAGAAAGATCTTTAAGAAAGAAAGAAGTGTTGAGATTTTCAAAAGAAGGTATTGCCAAAAAAAGGGAGAAACGCTGCAGGGAATAGGCCGAAAGTTGTCGATATCTAAAGAGAGAGTGAGACAAATTTGTTCAGATGATTTGAAGTTATTATATAAATCTATAAACGTTTTATACAGGGTTTTCATTGACAATTTCATTTCCGATTTTCACGAAAACAAAAAGCTTATAGTTTTTGATGAGGATTTGAATGTCACAGGTTCCATTGAATTCAAATTATTCAATTTGATTGTTTCCGCTCTTGATAAGAAAATAGTTTTCGATAATAAAGCTAAGGTCTGGCGAGAAAACAATAATAATTTACTAATCAAGATCGATAAATTTCTTAAGAAAAGACTCAAACTAGGTGATGAGTTATCCGGGAAGCAAATAGATAGCACTGCTCTGGAGTTCATCCTGGAGTATGATTTCACCCGCTGTAATCAACCTGCGATTTCCAGTTTATTTACCACGTATTATTTTAAAAACTACCGGGATAAGTTTTTTTATAAGAAAATATGTAAAACGAATATATTGGAAAACATCATTAAGCGTTACTTCCCGGAAGGAATTGCCGTTTATAAAAAAAAGGATGTCCTTATAGACACCATCAAGAATAAGGGATATTCCGGTTTTGTTGAGTTTTCGGAGAATTCCATTCCCCAATTAGCAATCGGCTCGGAGGATATCTTGTTATGGGATTGGGGTGTATATATTCATAAAGATAATATCGAGATCGAAAAAAAAATTTTAGAGGTGGTGGCAAAATGGGTTCAGGACAAATTGAAGCATGGAACTACACGTGTCTCGCTTTACGGCGCATTTTTCGAGTTCGCTGTGGAATGTAAAAGGGCAGGCATTCACAGCGAACATGCGCTGTATACATGTATGAAATTGAAGTACGGCAATAAATTCTTTTTTTACAGAGCGCCGTATATTGCACCCATAAGAAAAAAAGAAACTGCTAGCAGTGTACCGGTATTGGAAAATTATGTATTGGGATTCAAAAATGGGATAAAAAAAAATGATATCAGCGCCGGGTTAGGTCTTAAAGAGTACCAGGTGGCGCAGAGATTATCTAATTCGCAAAAAATCGAATGGTGGGGAGATGGGAAAGTAATTCATATGGATAATGTGGATTTTGATAAAGATGATTTAAAGAAAATTGTCCTGTGGATTAAACGAAATATCGGCAAATACCACCATTTAAGTATCGACCGTGTATTCGAGGACAATGTCGTAATTTGTAAGAAGAATAATATCTCGGATGCGAAGGAATTATATACGGTTTTAATTAAGTATTGTCCCGGTGAGTCATTTTTATTGTCCCGGTATCCTATAATCCTAAAAAAAAACCATAGGATTGAAGGCAGCGGTTATCTTTCCTTACTTGGCCATTATTTCGACTCGCACAGCGGTATTATAACCAAGCAGCAATTATGTGAATATTTTGTAAAGGCGCGCGGTTATCCAAGAAGGGTGATTCACCTGCCGGTCGAATTACCCGGGTATATAAAAAAATACACCCGGGGTTCTTTTGTGGCGCTTGCGACAATCGGGTGGTCGGAAGCAAAATCCTCCGCGTTGGAAGCTATTGCGAAAAAAAGATTCAAACGGGATTCCGCTGCCGGACAACCTTTTACTTTTGTAGAAGACCTGTTGGAAAGAGAGAAGTTACCTCCCCTCGATGGCGGTATTTCCTGGCAAAAGATTTTGTTGGTGGATTTGTTAAAACGGTTTGAGGATATAGAGTTGTTAGGGGAATGGAAAGAGATATACGTATTTCTTCCTAATAAATTTGGGATAGAGACAAGCGAAGATGTGATACGATTCATATTGGAAAAAGAGTATGGCGGAGCAGCTAATAAAGCTGAATTTATAACAAGATTAAACGAGTTGAAGATAGCAGCCGGAATTAACCCGACTACTAATTCCCGGATTGCTATTAAAGGTGAGGAAGTTTTTATCAAGTGAGACAGGATGCTTAAAGGCTTGAACTTAAAAACGGTATATGACAGTATTAAAGGATGGTGAAAGGGCCAAAGAATTCATCCGGGATTATGCTGACGGCGGTATGGAGATATTCTTAAAATCGGAAATAATGAAAAGATTCGTTACCCGGAAGGATGATATGGTTATGCTTGATTTCAGTGAGAGCGACCATCTACCCAAACAGGTGATGTACTATGTGTACCGGCTGTACCGGGAGTTCCAAAAATAATCGATCGACGGCAATTAGAACCCCCGGGCAGGCTCCGGTCTACATAACTCCGAAGAGGGATTTAGGGAGTGGAAACCGTGTTTAGATGTGCATGGGCGAAATATCGTTGATCCAACTGGGCCTAAGAGGGTGGGGGCACCGCACCCCCGGAAGCAAAGCTGATAGGATGCCTGGGATAAGAATTTTTTCTTGAATTATAGAATCAGAGTTGGTATAATGGGCAAGGAGGTTATAGTAATATGACGTTACAGGAAATTATTGTCGATATTCATGCTCTAAATGAAGATTTGGAAGCATATGAAAGGAAGTATGGCGTGTTGTCCGAGACGTTTTATGAGTCATACACCAGTGGTGAAGAGCCTGATGATGAGTCCTGGGTGTTAGATTGGGCTGACTGGGGTGGGGCATATAAGATTTTGCTCCGCCGCCGGGAGCAATACCATCGTGCCATCCAGTCCTTACGGAAGCAGTCGCAACAACCCAACTCTTGCCGGTACTCATCCTCATCATAAGCATATCCCTCCCGATATAAAACATCATCGTATCCCGGCTCCTAATATGAGTTTCGATCGATCTAATTTGCCGGTTCTTATAAAAGAGATCGAAGAGTTATTATAGTAATAAGGGTGTTTTCCGGTCTTCTATAAAGTCTAATTCATTAGAACCACCGCGCAAGTTTCGGGAAGGCCCGGCAGGATTCGGGGAGGCCGGGCAGATTTTCGGGGTGTCACGGCAACTTTCGGGAAAGGATTTAGAGGGTTTTTGTCACGATAAAAAAAAAGCCCGAAAATAGAAATTTTCGGGCTTTCTATTTTTGGTGGTTAAATTACAATTTCATAACGTTTACAGCTTGTTGTCCACGAGGGCTATCTTTGACGTCGAATTCAACTTCCTGGCCTTCTTCTAAAGCCCGGTAGCCGGTGTCGTTAATGTCGGTATGGTGAACGAAAACATCATCGTCGTCACCGTATACTTCGATGAAACCATAGCCTTTATTAGTGTTAAACCACTTGACTGTGCCTTTTTTCATTACGGCCTCCTTTATACCACTTCAAGACGGTAACTACCGCCATGTCCGGCATAATATTAGTTCCCACCCTGAGGTGGGATCGTCTTTCGAGTTAACCTGGAAAAACGTGATTTTAAGTAAATAAAAGTCGAAATAAAGTTATTCCAGGTAAAAATGAATTCAGCCGGTAAATCGATTCCAACCCCTTTTTTACTATTAAGCGCTATTATATCATTTATTTCTTCTCCTGTCAAGTAACAACAGGAATCCAGCCAGGGCCGCGTCATTATTTTGTTGAAATGCTGAATTAACAAGGGTTTCGCGATTTCAGGCAAATCTCCCAAAAACCGCGTTAATCCAGGAAAGTTTAAAGGTAATGACGCACCCCTGGGAATCCAGCGCCTATAAGCTGTTTCTATTTCACTTTGAAGAGGTAAAAACCGGACTTTATTTACTCGAAGTTCCGGGGCCTGAAAATCGGAAATGCCGTTTATTCCCAATCTAATATCCAGACATCAAGTACCGTGTTATTATAGAATTGGTTGCCGGAACGTTTGATTTTATTCTCCGGCGGCCAATCATTCGTGCCGAAATTCCAGATATAGATACCATAGTAGTTGTCGTAACTGGAGTTGTCTTCTAAGATGTAACCGTAAGGCTCCTGGAAGTCTTCATCGCTGATCTGGATACCGGCGCCTAAGTTGCCGCAGAATATGTTGTTCCTGATGGTAATGTCATGGCCGCCGTCAACCCAGAGACCGGCGTCCCACCACTCATCCGCCGAGGCATCGCAATTGTTGTCGAAGGCCCGGTTCCCTTCGAACAACACATTAACTCCATCTTCTATTAAGAAACCGCCGCCGTTATTTTCGTAAGAAAGGTTGTATTTGATGGTGCTGTCTGTGCATCCGAAAGTGTCGATACCGGTGCCCATAATCACTTCTTTGCTGCCGCCGGGAGGGGGACCGTTTCGATAGGCTGTGTTACTCAAGATATAGATATTACTGCACATATCCATATGAATCCCATAGCCTTCCCATTCCCAATCCGCGTGTACAACCGCAGCACCGTTATTGCGAACCATTAAATTGCGCAGGGTGATTTGCGAACTCAGGTAAAAACCGATGCCTACATCGGTATAATTGCGGATATGTAGGTTTTCGAAAGTCAGGTTTTTGCAGTTTTCGCCCCAGAAAGCCCAGGTCCTGCTGTTCTGGCCATCTAAAATGGTTTCCGCTGCCGCCGGGACGCCGTTAGCCGCCGCTGCTGCCGATGCTCCCCTGAGCGTTATGGGGGCATTGTTTCCGCCGAAATATTCCAGGGTAAGGGATTCGTTGTATGTCCCTGCCGCCGCGTAGATAGTGTCACCCGGCTGCGCCGCCTGGAAGGCGCGGGTTATGGTTTTAAAAGCGGAATCTTCGCTCTGGCCGTTGTTGTTATCGTCGCCGTTTTTGGAGACGAATAAATCGGCGCTGCTGCCTGAAGAAGCGTTCAGGGTGTAGTTCTTGTCCATGGTTACAGTTCCCGAGTCGGAAACATCTTCGCCGTTTAGGGTAACGGTTAAGTCGAAGTAGCCGGTTTCTAACTGGAAATCGTAGCTGGCCGATTGGCCTGCGGTATAGGAATATTCTCCTGCCGCCGGGGTGCCCTCAACCCCATCACCGAGCCAGACTGCCAGGGTATAGGTGGTAGGATCCGGGGGGTCTTCCCCATTGCCACCTCCCGTCTTACAGCCCGGGGCCACTAAAAGAAAGACAATAATAAACATTAATAAGATTACATTAAATTTTTTTTTCATTTTTTTATCCTGTATGTTTAGTATGAACTATCCTGTTTATTTTGTCAACCGGTTTTATTAATAAGTGTTTATTTTGACCGGCCCTTCGTCCCGGTTAGAAAAACAAGGTCTGAGGCAGCCATTCAAACGTTCAAACAAGTGGGATTATATCTTTTCGTTACCCCACCGCCGGGAGGGGCGTGACAGATTTATCCCGATTTCCGGCGATTTATAGAGGTAGTTTTTTTTAAAAACTGTGTCAGTCAGTGTGCTGCCACATGGTAAACTTTAAATACAAATAATCCAAATAATCGGGATAATCCAAATCCGCTAAATCCGGCGAAAAAACTCAATATAAATGGACTTATTGGTTTGATGCGCTTCTTAAAAAAGGGTGCGCCGCCTCCCGCCGTCCCCCCGCTTGCGAATACTAAGGTTTCCATGTTATAATCAAGCATCAGCAGCAAAGCTGACGAGGTGAAATATGCAGGAAGAAAAACAAACACAGGCCATGGACATAGTCAGGCTGGCGCGCGATACCAAAAGACCGACTACTTTAGACTATATCAAATTTATGATCCGGGATTTCTTAGAACTCCACGGCGACCGCCGCTATAGCAACGACCTGGCTATCGTGGCCGGGGTGGGCTTCTTAGATGATATCCCGGTGACCATTATCGGCCACCAAAAAGGACGAAATGTAAAAGAAAACGTGAAACGTAATTTCGGTATGGCCCACCCCGAAGGATACCGCAAAGCGCTGCGTTTGATGGAAGAAGCGGAACGATTCGGCCGCCCTGTGATCAATTTAATAGATACCCCGGGCGCTTATCCCGGCATCGGCGCGGAAGAGCGGGGCCAGGCGGAAGCCATCGCTTATAATCTCTACAAAATGTCCACCCTGCGTACCCCGATTATATCGCTTATAACCGGTGAAGGCGGTTCCGGAGGGGCGTTGGCATTGGGCACCGCGGACCGGGTGTACATGCTGTCCAACACCATCTATTCGGTGATTTCGCCTGAAGGCTGCGCCTCTATCTTGTGGCGCGACTCCACCAAAGCCAACGAAGCGGCGGAGGCATTGAAGCTTACCGCCGGGGATTTGTATGAATTCGAGATTATCGACGGCATTATCGAGGAGCCTGCCGAAGGCGCTCATAAAGACTATGAGGCCATGGCCAAAAAGATCAAGAGTGTTCTTGTACCGGCATTAAAAGAGTTGTTAGCGCTGGATGTTGAAACTCTATTAGAGCGCCGGTACGACAAATACCGCCGGATGGGAGTATATTCAGAGGGGGACGGCGTCCCCAGCCAATAAGCCGCTTCGCTCACGATCATGTTGCCGCGCAGCGGCTTAACAGAAGTTTTTGGCCGCCGGAGGCAAAAAATCCAGGAGGTATAGAAAACCATGAAAACAAAAAACAATTTATTTTTTATTATAATTTTTATTATGCTGGGCAGTTTTTTTGTCCGGGCCGGTGGGGAGTATATCCACCACCACCTAAATGTTAAATTAGAACCGGGCAAACATTTTATCAGGGTAGAAGACCGGGTCACCCTACCGGCAAACATGACCGGCAAAAGAATCCACTTCCTGCTGCACGGCGGCCTAAAAATCGAGACAGCCCCGGCGGAATTAGACCTTAAAAAAGAGACCGGCGCATTAAAAGCCGAGTTTTTCGGCATCAATACGGCCAAATTCGAAATCCAGGAAAAAATACCCCTGGCTCATTATTCTATCTCAGCGCCCAAAACAGGAAAAAAAGGTTTCCGCTTTACTATAATTTATAAAGGCAAGATCAACCACCCCATCGAAAAAATAGGCGAAGAATATGCCCGCGGTTTCAGCCAAACCCCCGGCATCATAGACCAAAAAGGCGTTTATCTCTCCGGTTCTACTTTCTGGATACCCTGGTTTAACGACAACGTGTTGACTTTCAAGTTGGCCGTCACCCTGCCCGCCGGTTGGGACGCCCTTTCCCAGGGCGGCAGAGTGCTGCACTCCAAAAAAGACCGATTCCAGCACACGGTCTGGGATTCCCCCGAACCCATGGACGAGGTCTATTTAGTCTGCGCCCAATTTACCGAGTATGCCGTCAAAGTGGGCAAAGTCGATATAATGGCTTTGCTGCGCAGCGCCGACGAAAGCCTGGCTAACAAATACTTAGAAACCACCGGCCAATACTTAGAAATGTATGAAAAATTGATCGGCCCGTACCCATACTCCAAATTTGCCCTGGTAGAGAATTTCTGGGAAACCGGTTACGGCATGCCATCTTTTACGCTGTTGGGCGCGAAGATCATCCGTTTCCCTTTTATTTTGCACTCCTCTTATCCCCACGAACTGCTGCACAACTGGTGGGGCAACTCTGTTTTCGTGGATTATGAAACAGGCAACTGGTGCGAAGGCCTGACGGTATTTTTGGCCGACCACCTGATCAAAGAGCAGCGCGGCCAGGGCGCTGCCTACCGGAAAAACGCCCTACAGGGGTATACCGCTTATGCCGCCGGAAAAGACGCAGAGTTCCCCTTGAGTCAGTTCAAGTCGCGCTACAACGCCCTCTCTTCATCCATCGGTTACAGCAAGTCCATGATGCTTTTCCATATGCTGCGCCAACAGGTGGGCGACCAAAAGTTCATCGCCGCCGTACAGGACTTCTATGAAGAAAATAAGTTCCGCCGGGCCACTTTTGCCGATGTGAGAAAATCCTTTGAAAAAGTTACCGGCGCAGATTTCGGCGCCTTTTTCAAACAGTGGGTGACCCGCGTAGGAGTGCCGGAAATCAGCCTTTCCGCTGCCAAAGTAGTAGAAAAAGAGGGGAAATACATTTTGACATTCACTCTACAGCAGGTACAGCAGGGTGAAGCCTATGACCTGGAAATCCCCGCTGCCATTTACCTACAGGGGCAAAAAGAGGCGGTTATAAAAAAAGTGAAGTTAGAAAAGAAAAGGCAGGACTTTGAGTTCTTTTTCGATTTATCGCCAATGCGCATCCACCTGGACCCCGGTTTCGATGTGGCTCGCAAGCTGCACCGGGACGAAATTCCCCCGGCCTTATCGAAGGTTTTCGGCGCTGAAAAAATCTCGATCCTGCTGCCTTCTAAAGCAAACCCGGAGTTTCTTGTGGGTTATCGCGGCCTGGCTAACACCTGGGGCGCAGACAGCAGCGGAAAGATAGCGGTCAAAATGGACAATGAAGTGGAGAAACTTCCTTCCGACCGGGCGATCTGGCTTTTCGGCAGGGAGAATATTCACCGGGCAGTAGTGGCGCAAGGCATTACAAAATACAATGCCGCGCTGTCTAACGGGAATTTTAGAGTAGGGGAGAAGTCTCTTGCCCTGGGCGGGAACAGTGTAGTTATCTCGGTGAAGAATCCCCGCGACCCGGCTCGTGTAGTGGTGCTGCTCAGCGCGGATCAGGTGTCGGCTTTGCCCGGTTTAGGCAGGAAGCTGCCGCACTACGGCAAATACAGTTATTTAGGTTTTGTAGGGGATGAACCCGCCAATCATTTGAAAGGCGAATGGCAGGTGGAAGACTCGCCCATGAGCGCCAAGCTGGCCCCCGGCAAGGTTGAGCATGTCCTGCCCAAAAGAAGGCCTTTAGCCGAGTTGAAACCGCTTTTTTCGGCAGGCGACATGATGAAGCATGTCGAGTATTTGGCCTCCGAAGAATTGGAAGGTAGGGGAAACGGTTCCAAGGGGATCATAAAAGCCGCCGCTTACATAGCCAATCGATTCAAAAAAGCGGGATTAAAGCCCGGCGCTGATAAAAACAGTTATTTCCAGACCTGGTATGCTAATGCCGGTAAAGGAGGCAGCCGGGCTGAGATGCGCAATGTGATAGGCGTTTTGCCCGGCAGTAACCCGGAATTTTCCGGTCAGGCCGTAGTGCTCTGCGCCCATTATGATCATTTGGGGTTGGGCTGGCCTGATGTGCACAAAGGCGATGAAGGTAAGATTCATTATGGCGCCGATGACAATGCCAGCGGTGTGGCCGTGCTTTTGGAATTGGCGCAGCGGCTGGCAAAAGGCTTCAAGCCTGAAAGAGCGATTATTTTTGCCGCATTTTGCGGAGAAGAGAGCGGGTTATTGGGGTCGAAATACTTTGTAGACAACCTGGAAAAGTTGAAAATAAGCGAAAATAATAAAAAGTTTTTGCGGGGTCCAGGGGCAGTTTCTTCAAAAAGCGCCCCTGGCCGCCGGAGGCAAGAAATCATGGCAGTGGTGAACTTAGACACCGTAGGGCGGTTCGATGACAAAAAAGGCAAACTGATGGTGATCGGCGGTTCTTCGGCCCGGGAGTGGCGTTTTATATTTATGGGCATCGGTTATACCGTGGGCATAGAGACCGAACTCATTACCCAGGAATTGGACGCCGGCGACCAGGTAAGTTTTATCGAAAAGGGCATACCCGGCATACAGTTGTTTTCCGGGCCTCATACCGATTATCACCGGCCCACCGACACAGTCGATAAAATAATCCCCGCCGGGTTGGTCAAAGTGGCCGCTGTTGCCAGGGAAGCTATCGTTTACCTCAGCGGGCGCAAAGAGCCTTTGACCGTCAGCGGTTCTCCCCGCAGCAAAGAGGCTAAACCGGCCCCCGCCCAGGGTGGTCAGCGCCGGGTAAGGAGCGGTGTGATGCCTGATTTTGCTTATAAAGGCCAGGGAGTCAAAGTAGGCGCGGTTTCTCCTGCTTCTCCCGCGCACAAAGCCGGTTTAAAGAAAGGCGATATAATTATAAAGTTAGGCGATATCCCCGTAGATAATCTGCGTCGATATGCCGCCGCTTTAAAAGCCTACCGGCCCGGTGATGCGGTTGTCATAGTGTTCACCCGCGGCGGCAAAGAGCACAAAGCCGAAATTGTTCTTGCAGAGCGGTAGTAGAACTTTTAGGGCTGAATTATGAGCGATGAACGATGAGAGTCGCTTTTCCTTAAACAAAAGTTTTGATCAAACTTTTTTAAAGGTGCGGTGTGCCGCTGGCCCCCGGCAGGGCCGCCCAATACTGTTGCCTCAAGGCTTGGTGTGTTTTGCGAAGCAATAATGGGGGTCCAGGGGGAGCCTCCCCCTGGCCCTCGGAGAGCCGCCGCCGGCATCTTTT
>JAGLSW010000682.1 GCA_023135565.1 Candidatus Aminicenantota bacterium
TATTAGAAAAAAAGGCCCTGTTTCCCGGCTGCCGGAAAAATTTGCTGTAAATCCAGGCAATTGTCCTCGTCAAACTGCAATACTGTGCTCTTGTTCTTCGACTTTAAGCGCCGCTGAAAATTCATCTAAGGCTTTTGCAAAAGCTTCGGCCAGTCCATCCAGGTCCTTCATGGCCCGGGTTAGGTCTTCATCGTTGTCGATAAAAAAAGGTTCCGCAATAACGCATGGAGCTTCCGTATAGCATAAGAGATAGCCCCCTTTATCCTCAGCGCTTCTCGTTTTCGCTCCCCTGTCGGGAAGCTCTAAGCAAGCGGTTAGGTGTTTAAGAAGAATCTCCGCCAATATCCGCCCTTTTAAAGACTTGTGATGATAAGAAACTTCAGACCCTGAAACCGTTCCATCACCGGTATTGCAGTGCAGCCCGACAACAAAATCGGCCCCTAATGAATTTATATCCCCCGGCAGTCCGGCATATGTCCTGCGATATACTCTCTGCACATTGGTATTCTTTACCTTTTCCTCGATGAGCGGCACCAGTTTCTCATTAAATTCGAACTCATTGATATTGTTTTTTTCATTAAGCCCACCTGGAGAATCCTTTTTGTGGCCGATTACCAGGGCGCACTTTTTCTTCGTGACGTCTTCCTTGCAAAAAACTTTCCTTAAAAAATCGGAAAGCACAGGGCCGGCTTCTTCAACTACTTTAGCCGAATAAATCCAACCACTGCTCGCTTCTCCACTCACTTCGATGATTTTTCCTTCATACCCGGACAGGTCGATCTCATCGCTCTCAGGCGATTTTGCTTCTTTCTCCGCCATGGGGGTGAGGCGCACTAAATCACCCTCGAGACGCTGCGGGGCAAAAACTTTAAATTTGCCTTCCTGTACTATACCGAAAAATTGTTCGTCTTTTGTTATATTATTTGTATCGATCATTTAGTTCACCGGTATGCCATTACATGGCGATACTAACCAAAATATTTCTTTTTATTCGATTCCCCACCGCTGAGTGGGTTCGTTTTTCGATTGGTGTCCTGAAAAACGCCTATATTATAATACCCTTTAGAAAAATTTGCAACCCCGTGGCACGGGGAACCGATAAGGGGCTGCCTATCGAGACAAGATAGCCGGATCGTTTCCACAATCGTCCATGCAGCTATTACAGCCGGTCATTCGTAGGCCCCAGGGCGTGGCACGGCCCAAATCCACCGCCTAATAACGGGCGGCTGTGATGGGCGCGCCGCGCTCCCGTCCCCTACGAACGGAAATCAAACTAAGCAATACTTTTCGATTGAATTTTATCTTGTCCTCGTCTGTTTTTACTTTTTTAATTTTCATATTTACCTCCAGACTAAAATTTAGTTTCTCAGTTCACAGCTCCTATCTCCAACTCTTTTAAAAGCTTTAATAAAAATCAACTGAAACCCGAATGAAAAATGGGCTCGGTGCGTTTGAATGTTACAATGTTACGGGCAACCGGTAGGGCCGGGTCAGGAAAAGAACGACACCCTGTACACAACCCGGACGAGCCGGAACCCAAAAGGGACAGGCTTACAGGGAAATTACAAATCCCAAATTACAAGCCTCAATGTCCAAAATTACAAACGAAAAAAAAGTAAAAAAGTAAAGCACCGACAACAAAATTTGCGGCAAAAAAAAATTCATCATGGGTCGAATAATACCCGAAACCATTAAAAATGTTACCTGTCTAAAGACACAGAGATCAATTTATTTAAAAGCGCCTATATAACGGGAAAAATTGAACGTAGAATACACCCGGAAACCCTTAGAAATAAGGAAACCGGTGAAAAGGAAAAAAATAAAATGTTTAAAAATGATTTATTATAGTGGGTTTCGCTATGCCGGAACAAAAAGCGAACAGGTAACAAAATTGTATCTTGACAGTTTCTAAAAGTTCGAGGAAAATAGAATTTCAAAGAGAAGTTTTTTTGTATTTATCCGGATTGTTGGGGAAAAGCGGGAAAAGCCCGCGATTGGTGAAATTTAAAAAAGTTTTTGGGATGCCGAATATTAAAGGCTGATGACCGGCACAGAATGTCAAAAGCCGAAAGTTGAAGGTTGAATACAGGAATATATCGGAGGTATGATTATGGCTATTA
>JAGLSW010000683.1 GCA_023135565.1 Candidatus Aminicenantota bacterium
AAACTTTTGATAATTTTAGAAGCGAAAAGAGCGACCCCGCTGCGAAGCGGCTTATCGCCTCCGGCGGCCCTGCCGGGGGCCAAACTTTTGATAATTTTAGAATCAAAAGCATCACCCTGCCGCGTAGCGGCTATCGCCCCCCCACGCGAGTGGGGCCTATTTTACTGCGTAGATTTTGTGCAGTTGAATGCCGCACCTGACGTCTCTTAGACCCGCTTCGCGGCACTGCTCGAAAAGCCGAAAAACGTTCTTATACCTGTCTTTATCATACCAGTCCGGCTGCAAAAATATGAAAAAATCCTCCCGGATACCACGAATGCGCCGGATAACTTCCATACTCAAGGCCGGCGTAACCACCAATTTTACTTCGGAGATGCGGAAAAAAAGCTTCTCATGAATAAAATATTTTTTTACATCTTTGGGCGACACTGTCCACCAATCGATGTCTACTTCCTGGAAAATTGTGCCGTTAGTCTCGATGGCTACAAAATATTTTTTCTTTTTTAAAGCTGCCACAAGAGGAGACAAATCCTGTTCCAAAGGTTCGCCGCCGGTAATCACTACCCGGCAGTGAGTACACTTTTCCCGGCAGCTATCCAATTCGGCGATTATCTCCGCGATAGTCATCAAAGTGCCTTCCTCCCAGGAGTCTTTAGTGTCGCAGTAAGGACAGCGCAGGGAACAGCCCGACAGCCTCAAAAAAATCGAGGCGCTCCCCAACGCGACTCCTTCACCCTGGAAAGAACGAAAAATCTCCTTAATCTTGAGAGTAGACTGCGCCTGCATTCTCAGATTCCCAGATGACGACTTTTGTCACGTTGTATTTTTCTTTGATTTTATAATAGAGGTACTTCGACAGGTTTTCCGCGGAAGGTGAAAAATCGAACACTTCGTTCAACACCTGGTGATCCGGTAGTATGGAGCGCAAATAGGCTTTTAGTTCGGTAAAGTCTATGCCGATTCCAGATTCATCCAACTGCTCCACCCTGAAATAAGCTTCGATGCGGAACGTGTGCCCGTGCATATGCTCGCATTTCCCCTTGTAATTCTCTAAAAAATGGGCGGAAGAAAACTTCTCTTTGACGATTAATTCCCAACTCATATTTTACCTTCCTTTTTTAGCCTGATTATTAGAGGGTCTGCCATATCTAATTGGCCGAAAGCCCGGGCCCTGATATCGCAGGAGGGGCATTTTAAACAGGGCTGCTCCTGGCCGCGGTAGCAGGATACGGAATAAGAATAATCGGCCTGTAGTTCTAAGCCGAATTCGATGATCTCTTTTTTGCTTTTCCTAATCAGGGGCGTATGAACTTTAAAATTTTTCCCGGTGATCGAGGCGGAGGTGCCCTGGTTGATAGCCGCTTCCATTTTGGCTGTAAAAGCTTCGGTGGTGTCGGGATAGTCGGGTGTGTCGATCAGGTTAAACCCGGTTATCAGGTCGAAGATGCCCCTGGATTCGGCAAAAGCAGCAGCCAGTGCGAGGAAAATCCCGTTCCGAAAAGGTACATAGGTAAAAGGTACGCCGGCTTCGTTTTTGGATTCTGCCAGGGACTCAGGGATTTCTTTTTCTTCGTCTATCAAAGCCGAATAGACGATACTTTTAAGAGGAAAGTCGATAACCTGGAATTCTACGCCTACTTTGGCGGCGGTTTTTTTTGCCATTTCTACTTCGATGTTGTGCTTCTGGGCGTAATCGAAAATTAAGGCATAGACCTTATCAAAATTCTTTTTTGCCCAATACAGGGCAGTGGTGGAATCCAGTCCGCCGGAAAACAAAATGACCGCGTTTTTTTCTTTCATTACTTGATTTTACTACTTTTTTCACAAATCGGCAAGCCCGTGCGCACGGGGAGGCGATAAGCCGCTTCGCGGCAGGGGGAGCGAGTGAGCGCCTTTGCTTCTAAACCCCACTCGCGTG
>JAGLSW010000684.1 GCA_023135565.1 Candidatus Aminicenantota bacterium
CGCGTGGGGGGGCTATGAGCCGCTTCGCCGCAAGAGGCAGCGGGTGAGCGCTTTTGATTCTAAATAAATAGAAGCTTTGATCAAACTTTTTCAAAAGTTTGGCCCCCGGCAGGGTCGCCGAAGGCAAGTAATAAAAAAGGAGTTATAATATGAGCAGTGATACTAAATTCAGTCCTGCCCGGTTATTTTGGGGCAGTTGTATATCGTTGATTGCCACCTCGGTGGCTTTTGCAGTGATGGCCGACATAATGGGCGCCTTGAAATCCCATTTTATTTTGACCAATTATGAAGTGGGCATGATCGCCGGAGCCGCCACCTGGGGTTTTACTGTTTCTATATTTGTTATCGGCCCCTTAGTGGACGCTATCGGCATGAAACGCACCGTATGGATCGCTTTTGCCGGTCATGTCACCGGCGTACTAATGATGATCTTTGCCGGTGGTTTTTGGACGCTCTTTTTCGGCGCTTTGGTCCTGGCAATGGGCAACGGCACCGTGGAAGCTTTCGGAAATCCCTTAGTAACCACCATATACCCCCGGGAAAAAACCAAAAAACTCAACCAATTCCATGTCTGGTTCCCAGGCGGTATCGTCATCGGCGGGCTGATATGTTTTGCCCTAACCAAAGCAGGTATCATGTCCTGGCAATTGCGGCTGGGTATTATCCTGATTCCCGCAGTAATTTACGGTTTTCTTTTCCTACCCCAGAAATTCCCCGCCACCGAGCGTGTGCAATCGGGAATTTCTTTCGCTGAAATGGCAAAAGCCACCCTGCTCAGGCCGTTATTTCTATTGCTCTTTTTTGCCATGATGCTCACCGCCTCCATGGAATTAGGCCCCAACCGCTGGATACCCTCGATCTTACAAGCCGGAGGGATTCCCGGCATTCTCGTGCTGGTCTGGATCAGCGGTTTGATGGCAGTGCTGCGGTTTTTTGCCGGGCCGGTAATCAAGAAACTCTCTCCCACCGGTTTGCTTTTGGCTTCTGCCGTGTTGGCCGGTATCGGGTTGTACGGTCTCAGTTATTCCGAAACCATAATCCCGGCGTTTATCACCGCTACTGTCTTTGCTCTCGGCGTCTGTTATTTTTGGCCCACCATGTTGGGCGTCACCTCGGAACGGGTGCCCAAAGGCGGCGCTATGGCGTTAGCTTTTATGGGCGGCATCGGCATGTTGATAGTCGGCATTATTACCACCCCGCAGATGGGCAAAATCGCGGATAATTTTCTGCCCGACAAATTACCGGCCATAGAGACCCGCACCTGTTTACAGGAAGCAGTGGATACCTTCCCGGCCCTGAAAGCCGCGGCCAAAGGCGACCAGGGTAAAGACATCCAGGCCGCCATCGACATAGTGAACGGCGTTTTGGAAAAACAAAATCAAAGTGCGGACAGCATCTTGCCTCACCCGGAAACGGCCAATGCCTTAAGGTCGATAATCGGTTTAGGCGTAGACTCCCCGGTCGTCGGTAAAGCCAAAGCGATTCTAAATCCCGCGGAGAATTTTGGCGGGCGAATGTCCTTCCGGTACACGGCTTTTTTGGGAATTCTTTTGATATTGATTTTCGGCGGCTTGTACTTGCGCGACCGGGCCAGGGGCGGTTACAAAGCCGAAAAAATAAAGTAGCCGTTTCTAATTATTACTGCGAGCTGTTTTTTACCGCGAAGGGCACGAAGGGGTGCGGCGCACCCTCCCCACGCAGTAGGGCTTATTTGTGGGAATCCGGGTGGCAAGTGGCGCAGGACATTTTGCTGACCACTTCCGGCTCGTTGGGCGCCTGTTTGCCTTTGGCATGGCAGGCAAGACAATCGTTTGCCGCGGCGCTCACCTGGTTTTTAGGAGTAAACTTATCCTGCGCTGTTAGGTTCAACAGACCGGCGGTAAAACCGGCCATATCAGCCACCACGCGAGCGCAGCGTTCCGCTCTTTCGGGGCTGAAGGAGGCCTTCCCGGCAGCCTGCACCCAACGTGTAACGGACACATGACAGAGCGTCGACTCCGCTTTTGAAGTAGGCATTTGATAATCTTTTTTTACTTTATCCGGTTCAGCGGGTACAAAAATGGGCAGGGCCGTACCTTCATACCAGCTAAACACTTCATTTACCAGTTGGTTACACAGCGGCTTGCCATGAAACATGGCAATGGCCATGGCCGCGCCGTTGCAGGTACCGCACAGGGTGCCCCAAAGCGCTGCCCCGCCGCCGCCATAGGTGCTCAGTTCAAAAGGAAAATCGCAGTAGGGCTTGCCTAAGGCTTCGCCTACCTGCCCGGCGATGGCTTCGAAAACGCCGTACATGCAGCCGCCTTTAAAATAGCTCTTATAAGCCCGCTGCCGGGTTTTTTCCACATCCAATATTTTGTACTTCCAGGGGAATACAGCCTTGTCTCCCGTTTTAGAAGAACAGGCGCCTAACAGGGTAGTCCCGGCAATGGCTCCAAAGCCCAATACTTCCCGGCGTGAATATTTTTTTTCCATAATATACCTCGATTAAATTTGTTTCTTTTGATTTTAAAATCGTTATTTTGTGTTTCACTCTTTTTTATATCACATTCCTATCGACTTTTCAACGGCAACCAAAACCCTCTTGTTTCCCCTGTGACCAGTGCTCCCGGATATGCAAGCTGGGCTTATAGGGTGGGTGCGGCGCACCCCCGGTTTTTAGCTCGCCGGCTTCCGACTGTAACAAAAGATTACACCTACGTATATGCTTTATTATCGATGCTCTTCGTTGTTTTTCCCGGTAAAACCGGGATAACCTGCGTAACAAAACGTTACACCGGCTCGTTTTTGCGAAATGCCGCTCAGCCGGGCTTTTCGAGGCGAAACATGACATATTAACAAATACCGGGAAATATTGTGTAACAAAACGTTACAGTAACCGGGAAACAAAAAAAACTAAAAAACCCGGAAACGCCCATCAATAAAAGACAAATAACCAAAAAAAGTTCCCTGGCAGCAAACTTGCCTTATATATCTATAAATCAATTATTTGCCACAGGAGGCAGTTAAATGAAAAAAAATATTTATTTATTTGTAATGGTAGTTGTTTTGGTAGGTTTCTTAACCGGCTTCGCAAAGGACAACCCAATTATTAAAAAGAATGGCGAATTACAGCCCCTCGATAAAAACTCGCTAAAAGTGGATCTTAATTTCGGCAAGTTTCCTCTTTACTTCATCGCCAACAAAGGGCAGGTGAATAAAAAAGCAAGATTCTACGCCAACGCGTCACGCTACACCCTGTGGTTAACCAAAGAAGGCTTAATTTTTGATAGCGCCAAAAGGGAAAGCAACAAATTACAAAACCCAAATCACAAACAAATTACAAATTCCAATTCACAAATTACAAACAAGAACAAGATAAAACCCGGCGGTCCCTTATCCCCTCCCCGGGTGGTGGGGCGTGACGTGTCGCGGCTGCTGTTCGTGGGCGCCAACAAGAACCCGGAGATAATGGCTTTAAAAAAAGCCGAACTCAAAGTGAACTATTTTATAGGCAGTGACAGGTCGAAATGGCACGGCGATGTACCTACGTCTTTATCGGTTTTATATAAAGATATTTACCGGGACATCGACTTAAAAGTCTACGGCATCGAGAAACAGATCGAGTACGACTGGATAGTGAAACCCGGCGCGGACCCGGCCAAAATAAAGTTCCGATATGATAACGTCAAAAGCACCCGTATCGACAAATCAGGCGACCTGATCATAGAGACCGAGTTCGGCCGTTTAGTTCACAAGAAGCCCGTTAGCTATCAAGTTATAAAGACAAAAAGTCAAGAAAGCCAAAAAGCTGATAGGCAAAAGGTGGTGGTTAGATTCAAAAAAATCGAAAAAAACACCTACGGCTTTGTCACAGGCGACTATGACAAAAGCCGGGAACTTGTCATCGATCCGGTTGTCCTGGCCTATTCCACCTACTTAGGCGGTGGAGGTGACGACTATGGTTACACGATAGCCGTAGACAGCAGCGGGTATGTATATACAGCCGGGGTTACGGGAAGCACGAATTTCCCTGTTTTGAACCAATACCAGGTTCTTCAATCAGATGTGGATGCCGTTATCTCCATAATTGACCCTACCAAGAGCGGTACGGAAAGTCTCCTCTACAGCACTTACTTAGGTGGATCGAATATGGATAGTGCGAGAGGGATAGCAGTAGACGACAGCGGGCACGTATATGTGAGCGGATACACCTACAGCACAAACTTCCCTACTCTAAACCAATACCAGACCAATCAAGGAGAGCGTGATGGTTTTATCACTGTATTAGACCCCAGCCTGAGCGGGGCAGCCTCCCTTTTGTATTCCACTTACTTAGGCGGGACAGGGGATGACTACTGCTACAGAAGTATTGCCGCGGACAACAATGGTAATACATATATAACCGGCGTTACAAGAAGTACGGATTTCCCCACCCTCAATCAATACCAGACACATCAAGGAGATGTTGACGTCTTTGTTACAAAGATAGATACCACGCAAAGCGGCGCGGCCTCTCTTTTATACTCCACTTACATAGGCGGGACAGACGCCGACGTGGTCAGGGAAATAGCTGCGGATAACAGCGGCGGAGCTTATGTGACCGGCTATACAAGCAGTACGGATTTCCCCACCCTCAATCAATACCAGGCGGATCAATTGAAAGATGACGCTTTTGTCACAAAAATAGATACCTATCAAACCGGCGCCTCATCCCTTTTGTACTCCACTTACTTAGGTGGGGCAGGGAGTGACTACGGCTACGGTATAACAGTAGACAACATAGGTAATGCATATGTGACCGGCTTTACATATAGTGTGGATTTTCCCACCCTCAACCAATACCAGGGATTTCAAGGCACAGCAGATGTGTTTGTAACGAAGATAGATACCACGCAAAGCGGCGCAGCCGCCCTTTTATACTCCACTTACATAGGCGGGGCGTCAGGTGAGTACGGCAGAGGAATAGCCGCGGATAACAACGGCAGAGCCTATGTGACCGGCTATACATATAGTTCAGATTTCCCCACCTTCAACCTATACCAGGGATTTCAAGGAGTAAGCGATGCTTTTGTCACCAACATAGATACCACACAAAGCGGCGCCTCATCCCTTTTGTATTCCACTTGCCTGGGGGGGAAGGTGAGAGATTGGGGATACAGTATTGCAGTGGACAACATAGGTAATGCATATGTGACCGGTGGTACAAAGAGTTCGAATTTCCCCACCGTCAATCAATATCAAACCCTTTCAACTGCTTATTACAGCGATATTTTTATTACAAAGCTCTATCTCGCTTCCGAAATAACCGTTACTGCCCCCAATGGTGGCGAACGCTGGCAAACCGGCTCCCTTCAAAACATCACCTGGGATACCTTCAAGGTCAGCGGTTTATTAAGAATAGTCCTGTTGAAAGATGGGATTACAGTTGGAACCATCGCCAATGACGTGGATCCCGCGTCCGGGTCTTATGCCTGGACTGTGGGACAGTATTTAGGGGGAACCGCCGCGCCGGGAACAGGTTATACCATAAAAATAAAACAAAAAGGCACCACCGTGGTGGATTCAAGCGATGCGTCTTTTTCTATCGCTTCGCTTGAGCTCACCTCTCCCAACGGCGCGGAGAGTTGGGGTATCGGGGCCACTCAAAATATTACCTGGAATTCTCCGGGCGTTACCGGGTTTCTGAAGATAACGCTGTGGAAAGATGGAGTCGCGGTGGGAACCATTGCCAACGACGTGGACCCGGCAGCCGGTTCTTATGCCTGGACAGTGGGCCAACATTCCGCCGGAACCGCCGCGCCGGGCACAGGCTATACCATAAAAATTAGGGAGAAAGGCACAACCATAACTGATAATAGCGAAACGCCATTCACCCTTTTACCCCCCATAACCGTTACCGCCCCCAATGGCGGCGAAAGCTGGCAGATCAGCGCTTCTCAAAACATCACCTGGGATGCTCCGGGGGTTTCCGATTTATTAAAGATAACCTTATGGAAAGATGGCGTGCCGGTAGGGGTGATTGCCAATGGAGTGGACCCGGCAGCCGGTTCTTATACCTGGGAAGTAGGTACGCATTCCGCCGGCACAGCCGCGCCGGGCTCCGGTTACACCGTAAAAATAAAAGAAAAAGGCACCACTGTATCGGATGGCAGCGATGCGCCATTTGCCCTTTTACCCCCCATAACCGTTACCGCCCCCAATGGCGGTGAAAGCTGGCAGAACGGTACTTCTCAAAATATCACCTGGAATGCTCCGGGTGTTTCCGGTTTATTAAAGATAACTTTATGGAAGGATGGTGTGTCGGTGGGTGTTGTCGCCAACGACGTGGACCCGGCAGCCGGTTCTTATACCTGGACTGTGGGCCAGCATGCCACTGGAACCGCCCCGGAAGGCTCAGGCTATACCATAAAAATCAGGGAAAAAGGCACTACGGAGGTCGATGCCAGTGACAGTTCATTTTCTCTAACAAATTAGCCGGGCAGCGTCAAGTTGGCTTGACCGGGCTTCAAGCAGACTCAAAGGGAGTGTGAAATATCCTGTTCCCAAAGCTAAATAGTTACGCAAAAAAAATGGTGCAAAGTTTGCCGTTTTCGGTTATAATAGGAGATGGCAAAACTAAACTTTGAAAACAAATGGGTACTGGTTACCGGCGCTTCCAGCGGTCTGGGCAGGGCAATTGCCCTTTACCTGAGCAAAGTGGAAAAGGCAAACCTGATTATTGCCGCCAGGAGAAAAGAACGCTTAGAACAACTGAAAACCGAAATCGAATCTGCCCACAATACTAAAGTCGAAATTATCGTGGTAGACTTGAACAGCGATAAAGGAGTCGATAACCTGTTTAAACAGGCTTGCAAGAATCCCGGCCTGTATGCAGTGATCAATAATGCCGGCGTCACTTACTACGGCAGAACCACAGCGGAACACTTAGAAACCTATGAGAGAATCATCGCTGTAGATTTCCGCGCAGTAATGAAATCGAGCCTGCTGTTTCTCGATTACTTCCGGGAGAAAGGCGCCGGCGCTATCTTGAATGTCACCAGCATGGCCGCCTTCACTCCCCTACCTTACCAGAATGTCTATGCCGCGGCCAAACATGCGGCCCAGGCTTTTACCGAGGCATTATACCAGGAAAATAAAGACAGCGGGGTAGTTATCTCTTCGTTCGCCCCCGGCGGCATTGCCACGGAGATGAATGTCAAATCAGGCTTGGATAAAAAATTCCCCCTTGACAATCCTTTTAATATGAAAGCAGAGATTGCGGCCCGCAAAGCGATAAAAGCTTTTAAAAAGAAAAAATATCTTTCGGTTCCCGGTTTTATGAATAAATTGACTGTTTTTTTATCCCGGTTTTTTTCGCGTAAAGCTGTTACCCTGGGCACGGAGATCATTTACAGGCCCCCTGAGAAAAATTAGCATTTAAGCAATTAACAATTATCATTTAGCATCCGACAAAGGGGGCGGCGCCCCCAGCCTATAAGCCGCTTCGCGGCAGGGGAAAAGACTTCGTTTTTCATTGAACCTTGCTAATTTTGCAATGTCCCCTGCCGGTCTCATTTTTCCGATTCCATAAATTACTGTGAATTTGTGGATTCGTATTCCATAAATTCATGAGAATCCGTGGAGCCGTACTCCATAAATTCATGATAATTTATGGAATTGCACTCCATAAATTTTGACAAATTCATGGAATTGTGCTAAAGTGCGGTGGTGAGTAAAAGAATAAAACAGCGTTTTTTTCAAGACTAAGCTTGAAAAAAAAGCCACCTGACGGTGGGAACTCGAAATATGTACAACATGTTGTTCATTACCGCCATGTAGTGGCACAAAGGAGCAGCCTTATGTTTAAGAGAATTTACGATAACCTGGGCAAATTCATGAAAGAGGGAAAAGCGCTAATTATTTACGGCCCCCGCCAGGTAGGGAAAACTACGCTGTTGAAGAATTTTTTAGAGCAGTGCCCGTATCGCTACAAATTGGATTCCGGGGATAATATCAGGACCCAGGATGTTCTTTCTTCCCGGGATTTCTCACGTATACTGGATTACATATCGGGATATGAGCTGGTGGCTATCGACGAAGCCCAGTGGATTCCACATATCGGGATGGCATTAAAAATCATTGTCGATCAATCGCCGGCTACCCGCATTGTTGCAACCGGGTCTTCTTCCTTCGATCTTTCCCAACAGGTGGGCGAGCCTTTGACAGGTAGAAAAAAGAACCTGATCTTATACCCCCTCTCTCACAAAGAACTTATACACCATTTTAACAAACACGAATTAAAAGAAAAGCTGGGTGAGTTTCTTGTTTTCGGCTCGTACCCGGAAGTTTTGACCGCCAAAAACCGGGACGAAAAAATTGAAATATTGAACGAATTGGTTGATTCGTATCTTTTGAAAGACATACTGGCCCTGGAGAGGATTAAATCGCACCGGGCGCTGCTGCAGCTTTTAAAGCTGCTGGCTTTCCAGGTGGGCGGTGAGGTATCGTTGAACGAAATCGCCACCCAGGTCAAGTTAGACGTAAAGACAGTAGACCGTTATATCGATCTACTTGAGAAAAGTTTTGTTTTAAAGAGGCTTGGTGGTTTCAGCCGCAATTTGAGGAAGGAGGTGACTACCAAATGCAAATATTATTTTTTAGACAATGGGGTGCGTAATGCGGTTATTTCTCAATTTAACGGCCTGGAAAATCGTGCCGATGTGGGAGGGTTGTTTGAGAATTTCGTTATCACGGAGCGGATAAAAAAAAATGTTTATGAAGGGTTTTACGGTTCTTGTTACTTTTGGCGCACATATGACGGCCAGGAGGTCGATTGGGTGGAGGAAGCGGAAGGCGTTTTAGAAGGGTATGAGTTCAAGTTTTCTCAAAGGAAAAAACCGGGTGCGCCTAAAGACTGGAAAAAGAGCTATGAAGGCGCGGGATACCGGGTCATCAACAGCGGCAATTACTTAGATTTCATCTTGTAGAGACAAAAGGCCCAATAGGTTTTTAGGCGCTGTCTTATTCCCCGTTCCGCGCCCGCCTCTATACTATTTCATGGGGAAAAATTTTGTTTTTTAGCGAAGGTTTTCTAAAATGAGACCAATGTTTCGGATGACCTACCGGTTGGGGTCGCCGACCTCTAAAACCCCGGGCATAAAACCTTGCAAGGTTCTCCGGCACCCGCTTCCCCTGCACTTTAAAGTGATGATGTACCTCTTTTTTAAGATAGCGGAAAATTGTGCTAATTTTGTCCTGAAATTGTATTCTTCACGCACGGGAACTCCATTATAAATAGAGACTTTTTCGTTTCTCCTTTTATCTTCTTCGCTCCTTTCCATGTTGAAAATTATTTTTAAGGGCTGCAGCGCTGCCGGCACAGCACTGTAATCTATCAATTCCACTTCTATCGCTTTACCGGCGCTGTCTAAATACTTAGTGTTCAGGTTGGAAGTTTCCCGGCCGCCGTAACCACCGCGGTGATATTGAGATTCCTGCATTTGCCAGCCTTCTACAGCAGGCAAAAAAGCCAGCAGCGTCTCTTTGTCGGCCAGGACAAAAGGCAGGCCCTGAATCTCCCGCTGGGCCCGTTTTTTCATCTCTGTCGCTGCTTGCTGCATTATTTCCAAAGAATCCTGCTGGGTAAGAGAAGTGTTTTTTTCTTCGTCGCTGGATGTTCCTGTTTTTATTATCACTTTGCCCGATTCTTTTAATTTTTCTAAGGGATTCGCTGTCGTTTTTTTTCCGATTCCCGGTATCAGGCCCAGGAGAATTAAAACCGCAGCGATGCAGGATAAGAGTATGGTTACAGCGAAAATTTTCCAGCGGCGGACGAACTCTGCCGCGGAACTGCCGAACCGGCCGGTTTTTTCCCGGTTTTTTTTAATTCCCGTTAATTTACTCATAATCATAAGTTTAACAATAGCAAATCTAACAAAATAAATCAAGAGCGTTTTTTGCCACAGCCCGTGGCAAAAATGAATATTCCCGGTAGAATGTTTGCTATTCGATATGCGCTGTTATCAAGGCCGCTCCTTTAACCCCTCATCATTCATAATTCATTACTTATATTAGTCTTCGAGGATGTGTTTCTCTTTCTCTTTTTCTACTTCATCGAGAGTTTTGATGTTGGCGTCGATAAGTTTTTGCAAATCATCGTTAAACCGTTTCTCTTCATCTTCGGAGATATCTTTGTCATCCTTCAACTGTTTGGCAAAATCCCGGTATTCCCGCCTGACATTACGGGCAACGGTTTTTCTCTCTTCAGTGTACTTCTTCAGGGTCTTGATGATCTCTAAGCGGCGCTGCTCATCGAGAGGAGGAACAGGAAGCCTGATCACTTTGCCGTCGGATACAGGATTTATCTCGACGCTAGAATTGCGGATGGCTTTTTCGATTTCGTTTATAATGGCAGGGTCCCAGGGCTGGATCTGGATCAGGTTAGCGTCAGGGATAGATACTGTAGCTGTCTGGTTTATAGGGGTAGGAGTACCGTAGTAGTCCACATTGATGCCGTCAAGGATCGAAACTGTAGCTCTGCCTGTACGGAATTTGGCGGTTTCTATACTAAAATCTGCGACAATTTTTTTTAATTTTTCTTTTACTTCCTCGATGGTTTCTTTTAACATTCTTTTACTCCTTTAGGCCAATATTCCCGGGATAATGGTTTCACTTTGTATAAAAATCCATAATGCCTGCATTCCATTATTCCTCTTAATTTATTAATGTCCCGATATTCTTATCGGTAACAGCTTTTACGATGTTCCCTTTTTTGGTGATGTTAAAAATTTTTATTTGCAGGTTGTTCTCTTTACAGAGCGTGATGGCGGTGCTGTCTATTATTTTTAACTCCCGGGCCAATACCTGGGCATAGCTGATGTTGTCGAATTTAGTCAGGTTTTTTACTTTTTTGGGGTCGTCGGCGTATACGCCTTCTACCATAGTGGCTTTTAAAAAAATGTCGGCTTTTATCTCGATGGCCCGTAAAGCGGCTGCTGTGTCGGTAGTGAAAAAGGGGTTTCCTGTGCCGGCGGAAAAAATGACCACCCGCCCCTTCTCTAAATGACGCAGCACTCTCCGCCTGATAAAAGGTTCTGCTACCGATTTTATCTCTAAGGCGGAGATTAACCGGGTGCTCAGACCTTTTTGTTCCAGGATGTTTTGCAGCGCGATGCCGTTTATGACCGTAGCCAGCATGCCCATATAGTCCGCCGAAGCTCTATCGAGCCCGGTGTTTTTATTCCTGCCGCCGCGAAAAAAATTACCGCCGCCTGTCACTAAGGCGATCTCCACGCCTAAATCGTGGGCTTGCTTTATTTCCGCGGCAATCTCGCTAATAACGGGGTCTGATATACCGAAGGAGCTTTCCCCTTTTAATGCCTCTCCACTTAATTTTAAGAGAATGCGTTTGTAACAGGGAGCCTCATCCATATTAAAATTCTTCGCCTACTTGATAGCGAACAAATCTCTTTACTATGATATTCTCACCTAATTTGTGTATTTTTTCCGTGATTAAGTCTTCGATGGTAGTTTTGTCTTCCTTAAAGAAAACCTGGTTAACCAAACATACTTCAGAGTAGTACTTCTTGAGCTTACCTTCCACTATCTTTTCGATGATGTTATCGGGCTTGCCCGAACTTTTCATTTGTTCGCGGTAGATATCTTTCTCTTTCTCGATAATCTCTCCGGGTATGTGCTCCTGGGAGATATATTGGGGGTCCATGGCTGCGACCTGCATGGTCAGGTCTTTCATCAACGCTAAAAAGTCTTCGTTTTTGGCAACGAAATCGGTTTCACATCCTAATTCTAAAAGAACGCCGATTTTACCGTTGGTGTGAATGTAAGAACCGGTGGAGCCTTGTTTGGTTTCCCGCGAGGCTTTGGATTTTGCTTTTTCGAATCCTTTTTTTCTCAGTATTTCAACTGCTTTATCGAATTCGTTATTCGCTTCCATAATCGCTTTTTTGCATTCGAGAATCCCGATACCGGTTTCTTCTCTTAATTTTTTTACAAGTGACATATCCACAGACATTTTACTCTCCTTTTTCTTCTTCGGCTTCTTCCTTAACTTCTTCGATTGCCTCTTCTGCTTCCTGTGTTTTTACTTCAACTGCTTCTTCTGCGGTGATTGTTTCCGCGACGATTTGTTTTTCTTCTTCAATGGGACGATCTTCTACTGCTGCTGCAGCTTGCGGCGGCGCTTCGGCTTTCGGCTCTTCCGCCGTTCCGGCTTCCGCTTCTTCTACAACTGCTGCTTCATCGATTTTTTCCTGGTTCAGGGCGTCGGAAATCCTTCTATCCATGCCCAACATGACTGCTTCACCGAACTTTGAAGTGAATAATTTTATCGACCTGATGGCGTCATCATTACCCGGTACGGGAAAATTGATGTCCTCCGGGTCTGCATTGGTATCGACTATTCCCACAATGGGTATGTCCAATTTTTTCGCTTCAAATACGGCTATCTCTTCAAAAGTAGAATCTATCACGATGACCACACCGGGAAGTTTTTTTATGTTCCTCATGCCCCATAAATTTTTATAGAGTTTTTTGTATATTTTCTCGAGTTTCGACTGCTCTTTTTTGGATTTAACTTCCCACCTGCCGTCTTTTTTCATTTCATCGAGATCGATCAGTTTGTCGATGCTCTTTTTTATCATGGGGAAATTGGTAAGGAGACCGCCTAACCATCTTTTATTTACATAATGCATACCGGTTTCTTCAGAAATTTCGGTAATGATCGATTGGGCTTGTTTTTTGGTGCCTACGATAAGGGCTTCTTCCCCGGAGGCCACTACTTCGCTGATGAAGGTCAAGGCTTGTTTAAACAGCTCTATCGATGTTTGTAAATTGATGATATATATGCCGTTCTTCTTTCCATAAATGTACGGTTTCATTTTGGGGTTCCATTTTCTTACCTGGTGACCAAAATGAACTCCGGCTTCCAACATTTCACGCATGTTAACTGAGACCATTTGCTCCTCCTTATCTCTTGTGGTACTGGGATGCTTTTCTTGCTTTGAGGAGTCCATATTTCTTCCTCTCTTTTTCTCTCGCATCCCTGGTGAGAAGCCCGGCTTTTTTTAAAGCCGACCGCAGTTCCGAGTTATACTCTAAGAGCGCTCTTGATAATCCCAATTTGATGGCGTCTGTTTGGGCTGAAATGCCGCCGCCGATCACATTAATGAAAATATCGAAATTTTCTTTGGTGTTGGTTATGGCAAGAGGTTTGTTGATGGTTATTTTATGAATCTTCAGGGGAAAATAATCATCGAAGCTCCTCTTTCTCTTATTGACAACTAATTTAAAGTCACCCTTACCGGGTCTTAAATATACTCTGGCAATACTTGTCTTCCTTCTGCCGGTTCCATAATATTGAACTATGCTCAAACTTTTCCTCCTTTATATTTCTAAAATTTCGGGACTCTGCGCTTTATGTTTGTGCTCAGGCCCGGCGTATACTTTCAGTTTTTTTAGAATTTTCCTGTTCAGTTTGTTTTTAGGCAGCATCCCTTTTACGGCATGTAACAATACTCTTTCAGGGTGAGTGGCGATCATTCTTTCATAGGATGTCTCTTTCATTCCACCCATATAGCCGGAATGCCGATAGTACTTCTTTTGCGTCTCTTTGCTGCCGGTGAGTTTTAGTTTCTCGGCATTAACGACGACGATGAAATCCCCGCTGTCAAAAAAAGGTGTATATTGGGGTTTATCTTTTCCTCTTAATACATCGGCGATTCTTGTGGCCATTCTGCCCAGGACTTTTCCGTCCGCATTAATGAGCCACCATTTTCTTTCGATCAAACTTTTTTGTGGCAAAAAAGTCTTATTGCTTTTATTCAGTTTCATTTCTTACCTCGTGAAAAGGATAATTTATAATACTTTTGAAGATTTGTCAAGCTATTTTCTCAATACTTGAGAAATAGTTTGCAATTTCGGGGAAAATATCAAGAAAATTAAACTTATTTGCGGAATTTGATAAATTTGCGACAAAATGATATACTTCATCGAGGACTAATCATGAACAAAAAAATCGTTTTAATCGGCGCGGGCAACTGGGGCAAGAACCACCTGAAGAACCTGGAGAACTTAGGATTTCTCCATTCTGTTTTAGAGCCTGCGCCGGAAATAGCCGAATTGCGCAAGAAGGAGTTTCCTTATGTTCGCTATACCGCGGCGGAGACCGATATTTTGAATGATCCCGGGGTAAAGGGGGTTGTAATTGCCGCACCGGCAGCCCAACATTTCGACCTGACCCGGAGATACTTGTCGGCGGGCAAGGATGTGCTGGTAGAAAAACCCCTTGCTTTAACTGTAAAAGAGGGGAAAGAATTGCAGGCCATTGCTCGAAAAGAGGAGCGCATATTGATGGTGGGGCATATTCTCCAGTATCACCCGGCGGTGATTAAGTTGAAGGAGTTGGTAGACGCCGGTGAATTGGGTGAGATTCGTTACATTTATTCCAACCGTTTAAATATCGGCAAATTGAGGACAGAGGAGAATGTGTTGTGGAGTTTTGCGCCCCATGATATTTCGCTGCTGCTCATGCTCCTGGATGGGGCGGAAGCGCTGCTGGTAAAAGCCCATGGCGGGGCTTATGTGAACCGGGGAATTTACGATACCACTTTAACCAGCTTAGAATTTGCCAATGGCGTGAAGAGTCATATTTTTGTCAGTTGGCTGCATCCCTTCAAAGAGCAGAAATTGGTGGTGGTAGGCAGTAAAAAGATGGCTGTATTCGATGATGTAAGCGAAGACAAATTAAAGTTTTATCCCCATAAGATCGAGTTTGACGGGCAAAATATCCCGGTGGCTCACAAAGCCGAGTCTTATATCGTGGATTTTGAGAAAAAGGAGCCTTTAAAAGAGGAGTTGCTCCATTTCGCGGCTTGTATGGAGACGCGCGGCACGCCTAAAACAGACGGAAAAGAAGGGCTGCGGGTGTTGGAAATACTGGAGCGGGCCCAGGCTTCGTTAAGAGGAGCAAATCGTGCCGGATAAGAAAGATTATTTTATTCATGAGAGCAGTTATGTGGATCATAACGTGGAGATCGGTGCCGGCACTAAGGTCTGGCATTTTTCCCATGTGCAGGGTGGGGTCAGGATCGGGGAGAAGTGCAGTCTCGGTCAGAATGTCAATGTCGGCAATAATGTTAAGATCGGTAATTTTGTCAAGATCCAGAATAATGTATCTATATATGAAGGCGTTGAATTAGAGGATTATGTGTTTTGCGGGCCTGCCATGGTTTTCACCAATGTCCTGAATCCCAGGAGCGAGTTTCCCCAGCGGGGATCGCAGTTTTATGTCAAGACATTAGTTAAAAAGAGCGCTTCTTTAGGAGCTAATTCTACTATCGTTTGCGGTATTACGATAGGTTGTTATGCTTTTGTGGGCGCTGGGGCGGTGGTGACCAAAGATGTGCCCGATTATGGTTTAGTGTTAGGTAATCCTGCCAGGTTGGCGGGTTGGATGTGCGCTTGCGGTGTTAAGCTCGATCTCGGTATAGACGGCGCATCCGGGGATACGACGGTGTGCGGCAAATGTGAGCGCCGCTACCGGAAAAAAAACTTAACCATAGAAAATTATTGATTTTTTTTGATTCGCCTCCGGGGGTGCGGCGCGGCAAGGTGACGCTTTTGATTCTCAATAATCAAAAGTTTTGATCAAACTTTTACAAAAGTTTGG
>JAGLSW010000685.1 GCA_023135565.1 Candidatus Aminicenantota bacterium
AGTTTGATCAAAACTTTTTATAATTAAAATCAAAGGCGCTCACACGCTGCCTCTAACCAGATTAATGTTGTTTTGCTGTCTTCGTCTTTGATCACATAAGCCTGCACCGGCTTCTCTTCCATTTTGATAGACTGGATGGAAAATTGCCCGGCTTCCGCCGCCGGTAAAAAATCCCCCGTCCCCGGCCGGGAAAAAGGCAGCACCCACAAAAGAACAAACACGATCACCGCCGCTGCTGCCGGCACAGCCCATTTCAAGATCAGGCGCGGTTTAAAGAAATCGAAAAAATCAACCGAAACTAACTTTTTCCGCGGTTGCCCGGGCAGGATAAAAGCCGCGTCTAAAGCGGGCCTTTGCTCAACACCCGGTGCTAATAAGTCCATTTTTCGCAAAATAGCGTCTAAACCGGTCTCTAACTTTTTTAACCTGGACCGGCATTCGGGGCACCCGGAAAGATGAGACTGCGCCTGTTTCATCTTTTTTTCAGGCAGGGTCTTATCCATGTAAAGTATCATAAGACTCTCTTTTAAGCATTTCATCGGGTTTCTCCTTCGTTTACTATTTTGGATAATTTTTTTACGGACCGGGCCAGGATTTTGCCCACCGAGTTTATCTTGACCTGGATAATCCGGGCAATCTCGGCTGTAGAAAAACCGTTCTTGTATAAAGTCAGGATGAGCCGGTCCCTGACCGGGAGTTTTTCCAAAGCCTTCCTGAGAAGATGAACCTCTTGTTCTTTTATTAGGTCTGTTTCGATATCCCCCGGGGAAATCTCCGTGCGCGGGGTTTCTTTTTTTATAATAACGCCGAACAATTTTTTTCTTTTCAAGTGATTGTAACAGAGGTTGGCCGCCGCCCGGAACAGCCAGCCTTTCGGTTTCAAAATCTTTTCGCCTTTTTGCAACTGCCGATAAAATTTAAAAAAAGTGTCCTGGGTAAAATCCCCGGCTTCTTCGGCGTTTCCTATCAGGCTGTAAATAAAGCGGTAGAGGTCTTTAGAATACTCCCTGTACAGGCCGGTGAACACATCCGGGGTTTCGATTATGTTATCGCTTCTCAATTTTTTACCCATAGTCCTTTAATTATACATGCTTTTTCTTCAAGACTCCACTTGAAAAAAAACGCCGCTGCCGGGAAAACAACAACCTGTTGTTTGCGCGGCCTTTCGAGCGCCTCATATACCAGGACAATCGGGCAAGAAAATTTTGACACTTTTTTTTCAGCTTTCGGCAAACGAGCCTCGTAGAACTTTGAGGGGCAGGGAAGAATTATTAAAAAAAAGTTGACAGGAAAGATAAAATATTCTATAACCTAAGATGAGGTCATTATAAAATGGAAATTGTAAGAGAATTTAAAAGACCGGTATCACAGAGAGTTGTGCTGAACATACCGGAGGAGTTCGTTAAAGAGGAGCTTGAAATTCTTATAATACCGGTAAATAAAAAAAGAAAAAAGCAGTCGATAGATAATAAAAGAAACCTTTTTGAGAAGTTATGTGGTTTATGGGAAGGGCGCACGGATATTTCTCTTAAAGAGATTAGAGAGAGGGCATGGAAGAGGGCTTAGTATTAGTTGATACCAATATTATCATCGAAGTGCTGAAAAATAATAAAGAGATTATTGACGCTAAACCTGAAAGATTTCAGGTACATAGAGGGCCTGGAGTTATACTAAGTCGGTTTCTGAATCTTTTCATTTGTTTTTTTATTTGTGTAAAAACAGTATTGGACGAAACCGCTCCGCGGTAACAGCCTTAAGACAAATTCCGGGGCTAAGATATCACCTATTATGGGCTGGGTGCGCCGCACCCTGTTCCGTGCCGGCTTCTTGTTTGCCGTCTAAGGCCGATTTCATGGTATGCCACACCAGCGTGGCGCACTTGATCCGCGTGGGAAACGCTTTTACACCTTGCAGCGCTTCCATCTTGCACATACTGCCGGGTAAATCACCCGGTTCGAGATTCCCGGTCAACATGAGATGAAAATTCCGGAATATCTCTTCCGCTTCGGCCCGGCTTTTCCCTTTTATGCAGGAGGTCATCAAAGAGGCGGACGATTTGGAAATAGCACATCCTGCCCCTTCAAAACTCACATCTAAGATTTTATCGTTTTCTACTTTTAAATATAGAGTATAATGATCGCCGCACAGGGGGTTGTAGCCTTCCGCTTTGTGGGTGTGCCGGTCTAATTTTTTGAAATTACGGGGATTTTTATTATGATCCAGTATGATTTCCTGGTAGAGTTCTTTTAAATCTGCTTTCATTTGAACACCTCCGCTATTTTTTTGATGCCCTGCGTCAATTTGTCGATGTCCGATGTGGTGTTGTACAGGCCGAAAGAAGCGCGGGCTGTGGCCGGGATCGAAAAGAAATCCATCACCGGCTGGGCGCAGTGATGTCCGCTGCGAATGGCAACGCCTTCCTGGTCCAGGATGGTGCCTATGTCGTGGGGATGAATGTTTTCCAAAACAAACGAGATGGCCCCCGCTTTTTTTTCGGCATTACCGATAATACGCAAATCATCCAATGCTTTCAGTTTTCCTGTGGCATACTCCATCAGAGCGGTTTCATGGGCGGCGATGAGCGACATGCCAACGCCGTTTAAATAATCTACAGCGGCTTCCAGGCCCAACACTCCGGCAATATTGGGGGTGCCTGCCTCGAATTTGTGAGGCAGGGTGTTGTAGGAAGTCCCTGCAAAAGTAACGGAGCGGATCATGTCGCCGCCGCCCTGGTAAGGAGGTAATAAATCCAAAATTTCTTTGCGGCCATAAAGTACGCCGATGCCCGTCGGTCCGTACATTTTGTGGCCGGAAAAAACAAAAAAATCGCAGTCCAATGCCTGCACGTCTATAGGCATGTGAGGGATGGATTGAGCCCCGTCTACCAGCACGGGGATGCCTTTACCGTGGGCCGCGGCAATCATCTTTTCGATGGGATTCACGGTGCCTAAAGCATTGGATACATGCACAACCGCCACTAAACGGGTTTTGGAGGTGAGCATATCTTCATAGGCATTTAACTCCAACTCACCCCGTTTGTTCATGGGGATTACTTTTAAATGCGCACCTCTCTCTTCGCACATCATCTGCCAGGGTACGATGTTGGAGTGGTGCTCCATAGCGGAAATAAGAATCTCGTCGCCTGCTTTAACAAACCGCTTGCCGAAAGTGTGCGCCACTAAGTTGATTCCTTCGGTGGCGCCGCGCACAAAAATGATCTCCCGGCTGTGGGCGGCATTAATAAAAGAGCGGATTTTTTCCCTGGCTGCTTCATAGGCGTCGGTGGCCCGGCTGCTCAGGGTGTGAACGCCGCGGTGAATGTTGGAGTTTTCCCTTTCGTAGTACTCCTTCATGCGGCGAATAACCGAGCGGGGTTTCTGCGTGGTGGCCGCATTGTCTAAATAAACCAGCGGTCTGCCGTTTACCGACTGCTGCAAAACCGGGAAATCCCCGCGCAATGATTGCATGTCGAATGTAATTTTTTCTTGCCTCATTTTACACCTCCTTCCTGCCTCCGGCGGCCCTGCCG
>JAGLSW010000686.1 GCA_023135565.1 Candidatus Aminicenantota bacterium
TTGACAAAGGGGTCCACTTTACTCAAACTTTTGCCAACCACTTCGATTTAAAAATTAAAAAAAAAAGAAAACCCTATGACAATTTCATTAATTGGCTGAGAAAGCTTTATGGACTGGATTACTATATAATCTTCCTGCTCGATGAGTTCGATGCATTCATAGAAAAATTCATCCGCATTTCTCCTGGACAAACAGCCCATTTTTTCGATACATTTAATGTATTGAAGCAAGGTATACCCGGATTGAAGGATAACCCTAAAGCATTCGGGTTTGTTTGTGCTTCGAACTGTACATTTTCCGAATTAACCAAAAAGATCGAATTAAGCGGTTCGGGGTTCACCTTTGTTCAACCTGAAGAAATGTTGCATTTCACTGAAAAACAATTATTTGAACTGGTTGATCAATATCTACAGGGTAGCACCACCCGGTTTTCGGAAGAAGAAATAAAATTCTGTTATAAGATGACTAAAGGATACCCATATTTTGCTCAAATGCTGCTGTCAATTATGTACGAGGAAAAGATGGAAAAGCAGAATCCTTTAACCGGGGATTTTCTATCGAGAGTTGTAAAAAAAGAGTTCATTAAAGAATTTAAAAAGACCATAAAAGAGTGGAAGGATCAAAAGAGCCTGCCAGGTAGAACAATAGAGAAAATCGGGGATATTGCCAGGGAAGTTGCCGTTGAAATAGTGCCTGAAATAATCAAGAATTTAAAAGATAGTGGTTAGACAATGGAAATTGGATCTACTGTCGAACACATAAAAAAAGTGAGACAGAACCCTTTTGTCACAAGCGATGCGGCATTAGGGAAAGATTTCTTCGGTAGAGAAAAAGAAATCAACGAGATTAAGAGATTCCTGGATAAAAAAAAAGAAAGCAACCTGCTGATATATGGGCAGAGAAGAATCGGCAAGACGTCGCTGCTGCGAAAGATACAGGAGAAAGTCAAAAACTCCAAATTTGGAAAAGCCGTTTTTTTCGACCTGCAAAACAAAGCCAGGTATGAAATATCCATGTTATTATTTGACCTGGCAGTCCAGATTTGTGTCGATGTGGAAGCGAATATTAGTTTTAGCAAAGATGACTTTATCGAAGCTGGTTTTAAGAGTTACTTCAAAGACGTTTTCCTGCCGAAAGTCTTTGAGACACTGCCTGAAGACCGTCAATTGGTGCTATTATTCGATGAATTCGACACCCTGGGCGAGTTAGAAGGGGTCGGGGGCGACCCGAAGGTTACCGATATTGCCTACCATAAATTTATTCCCTATATTGAGGCAATGAAAGAACGCAATAATTTTCCTTTAAAATTTATTTTCGCTGTGGGTAGAAATTATAAAGACCTGGATGAAAATCGCTATGGACAGATAACTAAAACGGGCAGAAAAATAGAACTAACTTATTTTGCAAAAGAGGAGTTAGAAGACCTATTAAAATTATCGGATGATGTTTTGCCTTTTGAGAAAGACGCTGTAAACAGGCTTTATGAATTTACTTCCGCCCACCCTTTTTTTTCGCAGTGTTTGGCCAGTTCCGCATTCGAGGCGGCAGACGATCTTGGACAAAGAACCATTTCCAGGGAAATTGTCGAAAGGCAGTTTATACCGGCGCTTAACAGTTATGGCGGCGGTGTGCGGTGGTTTTGGGATAGTTTTCCTGCTAACGATAAGGTCATTCTATATTTGATGGCATTAATCAAGCAAGATGAAAAGCAAATTAGTGAGAAAAACATAAGGTCCGAAGCAGTGCGCTTAAGTTTAGGCCCCGCAATTCATAAATTAGACGATATACTGGAAAAATCTATTAACAACAACGTTATAAAAAAGGCTGCCTCAAAACAGGTCCATTATGAGTTTTATGTGGAATTCTTCCGCAAGTGGATATTAATGGAATTTACCCTGGAAGAAATCGGCAGTCTTTTAAAAAAGATCGACCCTCAGTTAGATTTTTACCTTAATAATGCCAATTACCACTATAAAATTGGAAACTTGTCGGAAGCTAAAAAATTTTTCGAGAATATAATCGCTAAATACCCTTCGCATTACCACTCTTTATACCATTTAGGGCTGATATATAAAAATCTTATCGCTGTAGACAAAAGCAATATCTACAAAGCTTCGGATTATTGGCAGCAGGCTTATCTTCAAAATCCCTTCGGAACAAAGGATGAATATTTATTCATTTTAAAAAAGAAATTATCCTTAGTAAATGAGAAAGGGAAAGGGGAGGATGAGGAGGCGGAAAAGGTTTTAGAGGAGATTCACAGGGTTGAACCCGCGGATATTAAGTTCACAGAGAAACTGGTAGAATTGTATATAGCAAAAAATAGGAATATAGCCGGGATAGAGAACCTATCAAAGGTAGAAGAATTAGATTTTAACAAAAAGGGGCTGATAGATTTGCCTGTGGAGATCGAACTTTTAAGGAACTTAAGAAAGTTAGATTTGAGGAATAATCGGATACAGCAACTGCCGGTTCAGATAACTGAACTAAAGAATCTCGATGAACTATTATTAGTGGGAAACCCGCTGAAAATACCCGAAAACATTATAAAAGGACCTGTTAAGAAAATCCTGGAATATGTAAAAACTACCTCTCTTATCAAAAAGGATATGGAGATTGTCAAAGAATTAGAAAAAGAAATAGGTAGAAGATTATTACAGGTCGAGATCGAAGATTTAAGGGAGGAAACCGATAACTGTTTTGCGCTTAATGAGAAGGGGTGGGTAGTGGGATTGAATTTAGACGGCGTACAAAAAATATTTATATCGCCGTTCATCAAAGAGTTAAAAAACCTGGAGATACTGAGTTTGATTAATACCGAACTCAGTGATTGTAATTTTCTTTCGGAGCTGATCCGATTGACACAGTTAAACTTAGCCGTTAACCAACTGACAGATATTTCAGCGCTTTCCGGTCTGAGTCAATTAAGAGAGTTAATTTTAAATGATAACCAACTGACAGATATTTCGGCGCTTTCCGGTCTGAGTCAATTGGCAGAGTTAAAGCTATATAACAACCGACTGACAGATATTTCCGTCCTTTCGAATCTGAGTCAATTGAGCCAGTTAAATTTATCTGGTAACAAGCAGACAGATATTTCCGTCCTTTCGAATCTGAGTCAATTGACCGAGTTATATTTAAGCTTTAATAAACTAACAGATATATCCGCTCTTTCGAATCTGAGTCAATTGAGAGAGTTAAGATTAAATAATAACCAACTGCCGGATATTTCGGCCCTTTCGAATCTGAGTCGATTGACATTTTTAAATGTAGTGAATAATAAAATAAAGGAATTGCCCGAAACTATAGTTAACATGGGACTTGATATAGATGTGGAAAAGAAGAACCCTTATTCATCGGATAAGAATGGCATTTTTCTCTACGGCAATCTTGTAGAGACGCCGCCTATCGAGATCCTAAAAAAAGGCAGGGAGGCGGCGCTGGCATATTTTCGGGCGTTGGTAGAAGAAACCCGGCCTGTGAATGAAATAAAGGCCCTCTTAGTGGGGGATGGGGGGGCGGGCAAAACCTCTCTGGTCAAATGCTTGATGGGCAAGGAATTCGATAAAAAAGAATACCAAACCCATGGTCTCAATATCGACGATTGGGAATTCGTCTTCCATGAAAACGATGCGCAGGAAAAAATAAATGTTCACCTGTGGGACTTCGGCGGCCAGGAGATCATGCACTCCACTCACCAGTTTTTTCTTTCTAAGCGCAGCCTCTACATCCTGGTGCTGGATGGCCGCCGGGATGAAAAAACCGAATACTGGCTCAAACACATCGAAAGTTTCGGCGGCGATTCGCCCGTATTGGTAGTGATCAACAAGATCGATCAGAACCCCGGTTTTGATGTGAATCGCAAATTCTTACTGGAGAAATATTCCAACATTAAAGGCTTTTTCCGACTCTCCTGCGCCACCAAAGAAGGCATAGATGTTTTTTGCCGTACTTTGCAGGAAGAATTGGCCCGGGTAGAGATGATGCAGACCACTTGGCCCGCGTCCTGGTTCAATGTCAAAACCCATTTGGAAAATATGAAAAAGCACTATATCTCCTACAAGGAGTACGAGGAGATATGCAGCGAAGCCGGGATCGCGGAAGAAAGCAGCCGGGACGTCTTAGTGGATTTTTTGCACGACTTAGGCGTGGCGCTCCATTTCCGGGAATTGGCATTGGAAGACACCCATGTGCTGGAACCGGAATGGGCCACCGGTGCGGTGTACAAGATCATCAATTCCTCGCAGTTGGCTGAGAGTAAGGGAATTTTGACTACAACACAACTTCCACAAATTCTCAAGAAAAATAAGGGAGAAAATTTCGACTATCCAAAGGACAAGTATCCTTACATTATCCAGTTAATGAGAAAGTTTGAAATTTGTTATAAAATGAACAAAAACCGGGTGCTGTTTCCCGACCTTTTGCCCGTAGAAGAGGTGGAGTTCGATTTCGACTACGAAAATGCGCTGAGATTCGTCCTTGAATACGACTTTTTACCCCGGTCCGTAATGCCGCGTTTTATCGTCAAAATGCACGAAGACATCGAAAACCGACTGCGCTGGCGCACCGGCGTGGTGTTGAAAAACGAAATATTCCACAGCCGCGCCCTAATTAAATCTGATGATATGGACGAAACGATATTCATCTATGTGTCGGGAAACCAGAAACGGGATTTTTTCTCGGTGATTCGCCATGCCTTCCAGATCATCAATCAAAGTTTTGAAAAATTAAAGGTAAACGAATTGGTGCCCTTACCCGATAACGAGCAAGAACTGGTAAAGTATAAAGATTTGATCGGATTAGAGCAGGCTAGAAGAGATGAAATATTTATCGGCAGCCTTGGCCGAAGCTATAGCGTAGTCGAACTGTTGAACGGCATTATAAAACCTGAAAATCGCGGCTTAGATCAAAAATTATATTTTAGAGATGTAAAGGGAGATGTGCATATTCATTATGGCGATAACATCCAGGTCAATATCCAGCAGATTAAAAACATTTATCTACCGGCAGTACAGGATGATTTCGACTCTTTCAAAAAAATGCTGGCGAAGGCCGACCCGGCGCTCAAAGAAGAACTAAAAGAGATCGGCGATGCTTTAGACGAGCTCGGCCCCGGCAGCGACAAAAAAGAATTCAACAAACCCCTCAATAAATTGGGCCGCTTCATAAAAGATTTGGCCGATCAAGATACTCCCTTGGGCAAAACGGTCGCCGGTATCGAGAAAGCCGTAGACTTAGGCCAAAAAGTTGGCCGCACATACAACAAAATCGCCCAATGGCTGGCCCTGCCCCAGGTGCCCGACGTCCTCGTAGGCTCCAAAAAATAGAAGCTCTTAGCCTCCGGTGGCCCTGCCGGGGGCCA
>JAGLSW010000687.1 GCA_023135565.1 Candidatus Aminicenantota bacterium
TTTCACTCGTTTCCGGTGAGCCTCGATCATGATGGACTGTCCCAAAAAATTCTCATTTAAGCCGCAATCTCGGTGCCTTTCACTTTTATTTCGTGGATGATGGCTTGCCAGGTGTCTTCGGTAAAATCCTTCAAACTCACCGGGTGAGGTTCTATGCGGGCATCTACGTAATAGGCGATTTTACTTAAAAGCACCCGCTCGTCGAAACGGTCTTTTCCAAAATTTTCCGAAACCACAGCCACATCTATATCGCTATCCCGGTTTTCCCTATTTGCCGCATAAGAGCCGAAGAGTATTATTTTTTGGAAATTAACGCCTTTTTCCCGCAGTTTTTGCGCATATTTTTGTATTATTTTTATAATTTCTCTGTTAGCCAATTTAACATCTCCTCGATTACTTCCATATATTTCTCCGTGAATTCCGGGGTACATTTTTTGTAGAATCTGAATTTCTCATCAGGATACCTGGCTTCTATGTTGAAGGTGTTAATCTCTGCTAATTGTTCAACCTGTAATTCACTTAATTCCAGTTTTGATTCCTTCGCCAGCAGCATTAAATTATGAGTAATGGGTGAATGCTTTTCATTTGTTTTCACGAATAGGGCTTTGAACAGTTTCTCTACTGAAAGATGGGCAAAAAAAAGGCAGTGAGGAAATTTCTTTGTTTTGTACAAATCGAGGGCAGCATCGATGTCCATTTTGGATGACTTCGCCCAATATTCGATCAGTTCATTTTTATTTTTCATGCCACCATTATTATAAATGATTTTAGAAAAAATTCAACCCTTTAAAAAATAACGGGGTCAAGTCTTGTTTTGCAACATTTGGAAGCCATCGGAGGTATAACTTTTTTTAGCCTACTAAAAAATTACTCTGCCTCCGGCGGCGATTTTTTGCAGGAGATTCTTCCTTTAAAAAAAGTTCTATGGTAAAATAAAATAAATGAAACTAAATTGCCCACAGTGCGGAGACGAAAACCAAATCGCAGTGCCGGAAGCTTTCCTCACCTGCCGCTCTTGCAGCAGCTCGCTCTATATCGACATCGACAAAATCGCGGTGGTGCGCACCTATGCGCCAACCGTTAAACCCGAAAATTTAAGCCTCTACTTGAAAAAAGATTTCCACAAAGTGGGCTTCGATGAAGAAATCAAAATCACCCACACCATCCCCATCTATCTCCCTTTCCACCAAATCAAAGGACAAAACCGCCTGAGCAGGGCAAGCTCACACTTCCCTATTGAAAACATCCCCATGCCTTCCACACAAAAAATTATTTTCAACCCGGTAAGCGCGGAGGAAAAACGTATCGAAATCTTCGATATCGATACCCAGCCGCCGGGCAGCGAAGAAGAAACACTCTATTACCTGCCTTTCTTCCAAATAAAAATAAATTTTAGGGGCAAAGCATATGACTTTTTTGTCAATGCGGTGAACGGGGAAGTTTTCGGCACCCCAATCCCCTATACGTCCACTAAGGAAACCGTCAAACTATTCCCCCTGTTCCTGCTCACATTTATACTACTTATACTGGCGAATATTATGTTCTGGACCGTGGCCGTGGTGTCTGCTTTAGTCCTCGTCATACTGGCTTCCTCTTACTACCTGTCGGTGCGCTGGATAGGGAAAAAATTATACAAAATTAAAAAATGAAAGCAAAAGTATTCACCTGCATGTACTGCGGTGGCCCGCTGCGTTTGGTTCAAAACCAGGTGGTCACCTCCTGTTTGTACTGCGGTAACAAATACTTTTTAGATGCGGATATCCCGCCGGCGGTGGTCCTGGAAGCGGGAATCGACGGCGCTGAAGCCGGGGAAATTATTACAAAAGAATTAGACCGCAAAGAGATCGACGATGCCTTTAAAGAAAACGCCTCTTTCGAAAGAGCAGTGCTCTACTATGTCCCTTTTTTCGAGCTGCGCGGCATTAAAACCGGCTGGGGCCAGTCCGCGGACGGCACCCCGGGATACTTCTCATACAATGCTTTCGACTCTATTTCGGCGGCCAACGAACTAAAAGATTTAGATATCGGTTTTATCGAACCCCATGTAGTGGAGAACGCTGTCCTAAACAGCCGCCGGGTCCCTTTCGACGCGGCGGCTATGAGGAAGCAGGGGGTGGTACTGCCGCCGGAGAATATGGAACTATTGAAAAGCCGGGACCCCGTTCCCCGCGGCGCGGTAGAGAGTTACTACCAACTGCTTTATTTGCCGGTGTGGGAAATTAGTTTCACCTACCGGGGCATCCTTTTTAAGAGCTATGTGTCCGCTGTGGAGGGCGGGGTAATAAGACTAAAAGCCCTGAGAAGCCACAAACAAAAAATCCTCTTGTCGTTGTTAGGGTTGGCGGCTCTGGCCATTATGGCCCGGGCGCTTTTGATAGGTTTCTTTTTCACGTTAGTCGGCCTTTTTTTTGGGATACCTGTTTTTTTACTGCTTTTCCCCTATCTCTGGGAGCTGTATGCTTTCCGGGAAATCTATGAGAAACGGGGCGATACCATCGACACCTACCCTATCAATTATACGGAAAACTCCTTTATAAAAAATTGCCGGGTTCTATTCGGAGAGCTTTTAAAAGGGCCGTCCGGCTCGCCCTAATATAGATTAACACACCCCGCCCCTTCGGGGCACCCCTCTCTTATTTGTGCCGGTAGACCTCTTAAAGGGCTATCGAAAATTTCCTTTCAAGATTTGCAGGGAGGCAAAAAATGAGCGACTTAATCAGCCTTAAATGCACGGAATGCAGCGGCAGCCTGACCGGCGAAAACAACAGCCGGGTTTTTTTCTGCCGCTTATGCAGCAGTTCTTATTATGTGTATCAAAACAGTCTACGCCGTTTCCCGCTGCACTATATCGAACCGGCGGCGCAGAACCTGACTCAGCAAAAAACGGTATATTTTCCTTTCTGGCAAATCGAAAGCCAATATAAAGTGCAAAGCAAAGAAAGCGATTGGGGATATAGCGGCGCAGGCATTTTTTATATCCCCGCTTTTTTTATAAGGAACATCGATTATTTCGGCGACATCGGCTACTACTATATGCAGAAAAAGGTGATCCTCAAACCGGGAAAGCCGCAGGATTTACCGATTTTACCGGCGGATAGGGGCTTAAAAACGGCGGCTAAATATCCTTTAATATATCTCTACAAAGCCGAAACGCTGCGGAGAAAGGGCGAAGGTCTCGATATTAATGTTAAACATAAGGATTTTTCGGTAATTCTAATACCTTTTTATAAAACCGGTTTCGATTATGTGGACGCAGTGCTCTCCTGGAAATATCCTCCCGGCGCCCTGGTTTAGTTTTCTTGAGCCCCGCTTTTTTTCTTGTTTTCAGAATAGATGCTTACCTGGTCTTTGCCTGCTTTTTTCCCTGCGTACAGGGCGTGATCGGAATATTCGATCAATTGCCGCGACTCTTCGGCGTCTTTGGGGAAGGATGCCAACCCCACCGTCACACTGAGGTTTTGGGGTGCTTCTCCCTCGATTAATTTAAATTCATGACCGCGGGTAGTAGACACGATCCTTTCGCTCACTTTTATCGCTTTTTCTTCCGCTGTTTCAGGGAGGATAACCGCAAACTCCTCACCGCCGTAGCGGGCCACCATGTCACAACTGCGCACCGATTCTTTCAGCAGCGTGGAAATTTGTTTCAGCACCTGGTCTCCCACTAAGTGGCCATAAGAGTCGTTAACCTGTTTAAAATCGTCTATATCGATCATAAGCAGGCTTAAAGGGCGGTTATAGCGGTGATGTCTTTCTATTTCCTGCTGCAGCATCTCTTTAAAAAAACGGTAATTATATAAACCGGTCATGCCGTCTAAGTTGGAAAGATTTTTGTAATATTCAGACTTGACCGCCATCTCCTTCAACTGCTTGTTCTCTAATACCCGTTCTATGATAAAAAGAATATGTTTGAATTTAAAAGGTTTGGTAATGAAATCGGCGGCCCCTGCTTTCATCGCTTCTACCGCGGACTCGATAGAAGCGTAAGCAGTCATCACGATAACCGGTATGTCGCGCTCCATTTCTATAACTTTGTGAGTGAATGTAATGCCGTCCATTTTGGGCAGGCGCATATCCGAGATGATTAAGTCCACATCCGCTTTATCCAGGACTTCGAGAGCTTGCACACCATTGCCTGCGTCTAAGATATAATGGCCATAGGCAGCGAGGAATTCTTTTAACGTTGATCGAAAAGTCTCCTCGTCATCAACTACAAGTATTCTCAATGACTTCTTCATAAATTAATTATACCACGAATAAGCCTAATAATCCAGTATCCGCATGATAACTCATTATTTTCGCAAGAGAACCCTTAGATACCCTTCGGAACAAAGAATAGCAGCCGTTTTTGGGAAAAACATTATTGCAAAGCGAAGATTTTTGGAATTTTCAGTTAAAAATTAACATTTTAAAGGGTTGGGAATTGAAAAAATTGAGTACATCAACACGTCTCCCCGGAATTTATGTCTCTATAGTGGTCTTGACAAGCAAGACCACTATAACCTTCTTTTCTTTACCCAATCCAGGAACCGGACGCCAAGATTAGCTACAACACGCTCTAAGAGCCGCAGTGCACAACTGACTTCATCTTCCCCCCTTTTCATCATCTCTATTCCTATGGGAATCGGGGAATCATATCCAACAAGTGATAACACAACTGCTCTATGATAATACCACGGATTTTCATTAAAATAA
>JAGLSW010000688.1 GCA_023135565.1 Candidatus Aminicenantota bacterium
CCGTTGCATAAAATCCCTAACCAATAAAAATTTTGCGATTTTTCAAAAAAATCCAGGAGTTTTATCAATAAATCTTTTCTCAGAAAAGGCTCGCCGCCGGTTAATGAAATCCTGCCTGCTCTATTCCATTTTCTCAAGGCCAAATCGAGCAAGGAGGCGATTTTGAATATCTTTTCATCTTCCAGGTCTTTAAAATCATAACTCTTTTGATAGCAATGGGCACAGCGTAAATTACATCTCTCAATAAAATGCCACTGGAAATAAAAAGTTTTGAGCTGTTTTTGTTTTTGCATTCAGTTCACATAATCATGTATATCTTTTCAAAATTCATTATATCATGAATACCGGAACTCGTTCAAGACAAATAGACCTTACTACCATAGAGTCGCCTATCGGCCTCCTCCAAAACCACGGTTCACACAGACTTTATAGGCTGCACGGTTAACTCTCTTTCGATAAATATAAACTCAATAAATCCACCGCACGCTTCTCGATCTCTTCCGCTAAATACTCGATGTACTTATCCACATAGTTCTCCTCAACATAATCCGTAGTTAAATACGGCGACATAATCACAGAGCGGATGATCTTCACTTCATGAACCCTTTCCCACTCCTCCGGGGAAAAACCGATCTTTTTGAGAAACTGCAGCGGACTGTCTTTGTACTCGTCATAACGAAAATCAGTGGTGGATACGATGTATTTCTTATCCAACATCAACTCGCCCGGCCCGGGTAAGTAACCCAATATCTTTTCGGCAATATAAGCGGTTAAATCATTCATCTTCTTAAGATCGCTGCTGCCTTTAAATTTAAATACATAGTTCACAATATTGATGTCCGGCTTGATAAGCGGGTGCACCTTGATCTCTACGCCTTCCCCGATAGAAACAGCCGGCGCATCCTGCAGGCCATGCCATAAGGTCAGCGCACCATCGATGGTTTCACCGATCAGTTTACCGTAACCGCTTATATTCAAGGGCATGATACGGTGCGCCGTCCATACTGCCGCCGCAGCCGCACCGGGTTTCGACCCTTCCAGGATATAGGCCCCGATTAATTCATCAGGCTGCCCGGGCTCGGGCCGGGAAAATACATAAGGGGCAAAGGTCTGGATGGCCTCACGCATACGCTTGTCCCTCATTACAATTCCACCGGCAGGGTAAAGTACATAACCGAGTTTATGGGGGTCTAACGTGACCGTATCCGCCTGGTCCATGGCTTTGAAAGCATCATAAACCTCTTCCTGCGGCCATAAAGAGCTTTTTCCCTCTTTGTCACCGATGATACCGTAAAGTTTGAGTTTATCACCCAGCCTCTTTTCATTCATAAAATTACCCGCTTCATCGAGAAAAATACTGCGCACATAGCCACCGTATGCCGCATCAACATGGATATGAAAACTCATGTTCTTTTCTTTCTGCAAACGATTGCGTATGTCTATGATTTTGTGAATTTCATCCACCGACGACTCTTCCGTACTGCCGATAATGCCTATTACCGCCAGTACCGGGTGTTTTTCCGCTGCTTCGAATACCATCTCTTCGAGTATTGTCATGTCCATCCGGTAATGCTCGTCAACCGGGACATAGCGCGCCGCCTGCCAGCCGAGTCCAAGTAAGTCTAAGGACTTCTTTAAAGAGTAATGCTTGGTCTCAGGCAAAAACACCACCCCCAGGTTCGCCGCCCCCGGCCAGGTTAAACCTCTTGCCTGGAGACTCTTCTCATCGAATAGTTCGTCGATTTCTTTTCCTGTCATACCGGTGTTCTCCAATTCCCGCAGCACATTGGCCTTTAACTCCAGTATTTCTACGGGACTGTATCTGCGCAGCAGTTCCTCATCGGTAAAGTCGATGACTGGATGTTCGACACCCTTTGCCACAGCCATCTCTTTTAAAACCAGCGGGATGACCTTCATATTCCGGGCTATCCAAAGCGCTTCCATGTTGGCTATGCTGCCGCCACCGCAAATATGGCCCCACCCCCTCTCTTCATCAAAACCGAAAAGCTTTACGAAATCCTTACCTACTTCCAGTTCCAATTCAGCCGTCCCGGTGCTGCCTGCTTTAGCTACATTGTTGGGATTGTATAAAGCAGCGGAGAAAAAAGCGATCAACGGCGCTGCCATTACCTCCCAATTCATATGACCGATATAACGCGGCGAAAAAAAAGGCTGGTTCTTTTTTAATTTTTCCTGTAATACATAAAGAGCGCTTTTTATTCGTTTCAACGCCCTTTTGAAGCTCTCTTTCGCTTTGTCATTTTCGCTGATACAATCTACCGTATCGCCTAAAGAGAAAGCCTGTCTCCACTGCACATGATTTTTTAAAGCTTCGCTTAAAAGTTCCTCGTAAAAATCGACATTCTCACCATTAGGACCTAAAAAGTAAGCTTCGAAATTAACTCCAGATTCATTTTCGTTCATATTTTCCCTCCAAATTAAAGTTACGGATATATTTTAATATAAAATACCGGCAGATTCAATATGTTTTTGGATTTTTTTTATCTTTTTTTAGAATTTTGAAGTCGAAGGGGTTCAAGTCTTGCCGGGCTGATGCTGTCCTGCCGCGCAGCGGCTTATTGGCTGGGGACGCCGTCCCCCCGCGAAGCGGCTTATACCCTGCCCACGTGGTGGGCCCGGTTAATCTTTTTTATGAGAGGGGAAAAATAAGGGCCTCCAGGTACCGCCGTACCTTTCGTCGTCGGTGCCGATGCTCATCAACACCCTGGCTCCGGTTTTTAGCTGCTCGAAATAAAGCGTCGGAGCGGCAATGGCTTCCACTTTCAACCCGTTGAGATACAAAACCATCCTGGGTTTATCATACAACCGGATGGGTATCTTTTTGTTTAAATCGACATACCCGGTCTGGGCAACAGTAGAGCGAAAGGGGCCTTCATCCGCCGAGTCTACGGCAGCGGAAATCCATAATTGATTTTTTTTATCTATATAAATACCGGAACAGGAGCGGATATCATCATCTAATAACCTGTACCGGTCAAACTCGCAAGTTTTGAAAAGCACTGGCTCTGCGCTTTTCGATGCGCTAAAGTCGCAGGTGTTTTTTTCTAAGTCTAAGTACCCCCAAAACAGCCGGGCAGGGTAAATTTTCCCATTTTTGCTGCTGCCGCGTTCTCCCAGGATCAGCAGCAAATCACCTTTTTTGTTTTTCAAACAAGCAGCCCCTTCCACTTCGCACAGGTATTCAGGCATCTCGATCACGTCTTTGATAATCCCGCGCCACCGGCCATTGGAGCTTTCTAATCTCATGCGGAAGATGAAACAAGGTACCGGTTTATATTTGTCATTTCCCGAACAGGAGCCGCTCTCGATTAGCAGAAATTCAAGTGTTTTGCCCGGTACAGCGGCCACACTTTCCAGGTCGTTTGCCACCCTGGGCACGCCGCTCCAATCCACCTGCACAGGGACTAATTGGGGCGGGCAGCAGGGATTGGCAGTCAGGATGCTAACCCGCGGTTCTTTTTGCCCTAATTTGTAATCGTGCGCCACCACGAAGCGGTTGCCTTCCAAAAGGGCCATGCCGCTGTAATCGGGCAGTATGCTGCTATTTTCATAGGAAGAAATTTGAGACGGAGGAGCAGGAGGAGCATCCGGCGATTGGTCCGCATATGTTCTTGCTGCGTGAGTTCCCAGGAAAACAATTATAGTCGATATGAGTAAAATACAAAAAAGCAATTGTTCTTTCCACTGTTTAGCTTTTATTTTCATGGTATTACCTCCGTTTTATTAAGTTTAAATATAGCAGAAAACTATTTTTATTTCAAGCACCCGGGGAGGCGATGAGCCGCTTCGACTCGAATGCGAGAATTCTTAAAGTTGACCATGCAAATTCTCGTAGTAAAAGAAAAAATTGGCCTGTCCACAACCCGGACAAGCCGGAGCCAGAAAGAAACAAACCCGGCTTGCCGGGAAATTACAAATTACAAATCCCAAATTACAAACAAATTACAAACCCCAATGTTCCAAATCACAAAAAACAAACAAAGTTGATAAAAAAAATTTGGCCTGCAAACGCGCTATAATAAATCCTTTCCAGGCTAGCAAAAAACATTTTACCGGAAAGTGGCAAAACTTTACGATTAGGTAACCTTTTCCTCACCTTCAGTATCCGTGGAGCGGGTTTCGCATTATTATAGCGATGACGAAAGGGCCAGCCGGAACCCCAGGTCATCAATGCGGGCGCCAAGATAGGCAGGGGCGACACGAAAGGTCGCTCGACAGAGGTCGGCATCGTATTCCCACGAGCCGCCGCGCATAACTCGGGGAGAGCCACTCTCAGGGTCAGGCCCTTGAGGATTTTTGCCGGGACTACTTTTATAATATTTTTCGTCATACCGATCCGAACACCACTCGCACACATTACCGGCCATGTTTAAGCAGCCATAAGGTGAAGCGCCACCTGGATAGCCGCCTACCGGCTCTGTCCTTTTCAAACCGGATTCCGATGAATTGCACTTGTTTTTATCAAACCAAAAACCCCAGGGATAAATCAACTCACCAGTACCGCGGGCTGCCTTTTCCCACTGAGCTTCCGTAGGCAGTTTAAAACCTAAACCGGTTTTCTCACTTAACCACCTGCAAAAAGCGGTTGCATCATGCCATGAAACATTTATGATCGGACGCTGTCCCCTCCCCCAACCTTCGTCATCCGGTTTCTTTTCACCGATTTTCTCACAATATTTATCATATTGGGCGAAAGTCACCTCATATTTGCCGATCCAGTAACCATCTAAATAAACTTCATGTGCCGGTTTCTCATTATTGCCATCATTAGACCCCATGGTAAACTTACCCTCCGGGATATACACCATTACGATGCCGTAATCGAATTCCGCTTCCCAATAGCCTTTTGAGTTTTTGTATATCTTTTTGGCCTTTTGGTTAATCTTCTCCCCAAAGGGATTAGAATTTATTTGTCCAAAAATCTCTTCGTCAGATATGGTTGATCTGGTTACTCTCCCAGAAAATAGGTCTTTAGGCATCGTTGGGCCGGGAATTTCTTCCTGCCGACCCGCTTTTAAAAAAAAGAGGAAGCCCGCTCCTTCCTGGTGGTTGGTTTCCTTCAATTCGCCAAATAAAGGCAGCGTTTTTTTTACTCCTAACTTGATCTCATTAAAGAGCATACTACTATCTATATAGGGTCTGTCATTTTCTTCTAAAGCCAATATCAATTGCCGGGCAAACTCAGATATTGCCGGGACTTTCTCTGAAGCTCCGGAAGTCATTATCTGGCGGCAGCGTCGAGAATATGTTTTTTTTAAATACTCATTTGTTATTTTTCCCTGTTTTCCTCCTCTAAAACCTGCAATCAACTCACCGGAATAACAGGAATCGGAAATAAGCAGGATATGTTTGGATTTCATGTTAGCGATTAATCCCCTGATAATGGAATTTGGAATCCATTTACCCTGGATATTTTCATCCGTTCCGCCATCCACGGGTATCCAGAAGCCGTTGTTCGATGACTCGTCGAGATGCCCGTGCCCTGAAAAAAAGATAAGTAAAGAATCGTCCTTACCCACTGATTTTTGCAATTCCTTTAAAAGTTGAATAATTCTTCCCTTTGTTGCCTGTTCATCGTAAAGTTCTATAATATCATCGATATGGTAACGGGAAGTTAATATTTCCTTTATTTTCCCGGCATCTTCCAGAGGCCCTTTAATCAGGTTCCAATTTTGATACTTATTTATTGCAATCAACACTAAGTACTGTTTTCCGATCTTGCCGCCCCGGTAAGGGGGCTTAATTTTACTCCTTACTCCTTTGTCCTGACCGGGGGAAATAAAAGATAATAAAAAAACAAATAAAACTACCACAACAAAAAAACTTTTCTTCATTTTGTCCTCTCTTCACGCCCCATTATAATATACAGGTAAAAAAAATACAACCGTCTTTTTGCTTGACATTCATTTTTGAACTTGTTAAACTTGAATCCCTATCTATCTAATCCTGTAAACCCGGGATTAGAGGAAAAGGGATATTTCGGGTTAAGGAGGTGTTATATGTTAAAAAAACTTTTAGTTTTGTTAGGGGTGTTCTGTATTATCTTTTGTTCAGCAAACAACAATACCGATGTGCCCCAGGTAAACGGCGGTGACACGCCGGGCGAAACGCATAAAAAACTCGCGTTATTGGTCGGCATTGACGATTACAAGGTAGTAAGCGATCTTTCGGGCTGTATAAACGATGTGCGGGACATGAAGGATTTATTGATCAACAACTTTGAATTCGCGGAAGACGACATCATGACTCTTACCAACGAGGAAGCCACTCATAAAGGTATTGTCGATGCTTTCCGTTCGCACCTGACGGCAAAAGCGTCCGCAGGAACGATAGTGGTCTTTCATTACAGCGGTCACGGATCGCAAATGCAGGATGCACAGGACGGCGATGAACAATTCGATCACTTAGACGAAACCATCGTACCCCATGACAGCCGGACTGAGGGTAAGTACGACATCAGGGATGACGAGCTAAACGGATTATTTAATGAATTGACCAAAAAGACGAAGTATGTAACCTTTATACTGGACAGTTGTCATTCAGGCAGCGGTATCAGGGGCCTGGGCATCCCGCGGCGAGTAGAGGCGGACCTGCGCAAACCTCCCCCTGCTGAGCCATATGAAGTCAGCACTCGTGGTACTTCCAAAAAAGACAATCGCTTCGAGAATTTGAATTATGTCCTGATTTCCGGCTGCCAGGCAGAGGAAGTTTCTTTTGAAACGATTTTGAATGGAGTACGCCGCGGCGCTTTAACTTACTACTTAGTGAAAGAAATCCGGGAAGCGAACAAAGCCGAAATCACCTACCAGGACGTAATGGACCAGGTTAAGGTTAATGTTACCCGTGAAAACAACACCCAACATCCGCAAATCGAAGGTAAATTACTAAACAACTACATTTTTAGCGATAAGTCCAACGTCACGGTTCCCTATGTACCGGCTTCCGGCAAAGGGGACAACGTAATTCTCGAGGCCGGCCTGGTGCACGGCGCTGTTAAAGGCTCGAAATACTATGTTTTTAAGCCGGGAACAAAGAATTTCGATGATCCGGACGAAGCGCTTGCCGATATAGAGTTGACCGCGACTAATGCTTTTTCTTCCGAAGCAAAAATTATCAAATTTAAAAAAGCTAAAAACCCCGGGGATATTCTCCAGGCATCCCGGGCAGTCGAATATGAACATGCTTATGAAATTGAAACCTTTCCTATATATTTTCTCCAGCCGGAAGATGTAAAAGACTATTTCCCCGAAACGTCTATTACTTTAACGAAACCGGATGATTCGGACACATTAAAAAAAACCGCAAGCGAAATTGGGAAAAAACCGCACTATGTTATTGTTAAAAAAGGTAACGAAGCCCAATTGCTATTGGCAGAGGTGCAGGGAAAAATTAAAATTTACCGGAATTCAGGCCAGGAAATCATCGATTCAGCAGTGAGTACAAATGCGGCAGGCGCCGCAGCCAGTGTGATGAAGCAGCTTGAGCATTGGAGCAAGTGGTATAACGTCCTTTCTATTACGAATAGTAAATCGAAGTACCTGGAGGTTGAGCTTGAGGTTAAGGGTATTACCAATACGGGCAATAGAGAGGGAACAGAAACCATGAGAGTGCCTACCCAGCAATTTACTCATGAAGATGAAATAAACTTCATAGTCAAGAATACGGGAAATAAAAAGTTATTCTTTGTAATTCTCGATATTTCCAGTGACGGAAGTATCGCTGTTATTCACCCGAAGACCGGTGACGGGGAAGCGCTGCTGCCGGGTAAAAATGTTGACATTACAGATCAGGAAGCCTTTGTGGCGGATAATTACCGGGAAGTAACCGATATTATCAAAGTGATTGCTACAGACAAACAGCTTAATTTCAAATTCCTTGAAATGGACGCGGCCTCTGCACGAGATTTAGCCACGAAAGGCATAGATGATCCCTTGACTCGCCTGTTTAAAGAAGCAGCTTTGCAGTCAACTACCAAAGGCGTCAGACCAAAGGCTCTCGATGAATGGGTAACGACAGAGTCTGTATTCAAGGTTACCAGGAAATAGCAGACGCGAAATTTCAGCCTCCTGATTAACATTCGTTTTACCGGGGCCAGGGATTTCAAATGCGTGGGAAGCCTATTGATCAACGACAATTAAAACTCCCGGTTGGCGACTATTAGAATTGGCCGGACTGCCCGATCATTTAGCAAAATCCGCGGGACAAAGCAGGCAGCAAACAAAATTCCAACACCCTTTTATCAATTATTATCCGGTTGAATCTTCTTTTTGCGGGGTGTACAGATGAAGTTGACAATCTGTTGGTTCCTTGTATCGAGAGAAAAGGAGCCGAAGCACAAGGCCTAACCCGATTGACTTTAGTTATCCAACGCCGCATAAAATTTGCTCATCGTTGACCTCCACAGGCCAAGTCTGAATAAAATTTGCTCATCGTTGATATACCTTTGAAAAAATCAAAAGAAAATTAAACAAAACCGACACATGTTTTGCATGACCGGCATCAACGATTCAATTTTTGACCTCTTTTTATTCCCGCCCTCTTCTCCTCCTCAACATTCCAACATTCCAACGCACCTGCCCCGGCAGCCTAAAAAAAAGGAAATCGTTTGGGATGATCTCATAAGGTGGGTGCGCCGCGGGCCTGGATTAATTCTTTTAAATATGCATAATCACCGGGCTTAACAGGTGTAAAACAAATTCGCTTCACGCCTTCAGGAACAAGCGCAAGATATGCCCTGACCTCCGCGGCGGGGATCCTCCGCCCACTATTCCAATCCCTCAACTGCAGCTTGACAACCAATTTCTCTTTGCAGAGAGCATAGGCATTCTCCACGATCTTACGAAACATTTCCCGGTTTTTGCTCTCCGTCAACTTCATCTCTTCTTTGATCTGCCGGTGATAAGACATGAGATATATGTAATCGATCCCGGTCTCCACGATCTCCGGGAGATTGTGCGCATACCAGGCTTCACCCCAACTCGAATTAAATGGCGTTTCATAATAGATGTTCATGCCCACCTTTATACCGGGCTTCGCCTGTTTGCAACTGCCGACAATTTGTGTCAAAACCCTGCTTACCTGCTTCCGCTTTACCTCTTTCCACTTGCGGTTATACGGAGTATTCTTCTGCACCATCAGGCTCTCCCGGGCCGGGAAACCGGCGGAGGCGGCAAAAGCGGCTTTGCCCCAATTGGAAAACCCTTCATTGTGCCTGATAAAAAAATCATCCTGGATCAATATACAATCTATGTCCTTGCGGGCAAGCTCCCTGTAAACAGCAGTAATCTTCTCTATGGCATCGGGATTAAATATATCGAATTTCCTTATCAACTCCCGCCTTCCCTTCCGGTAACAATAATCGAAAAGACGGGTGTAGCTAACCCAACGAAACTTCCTGGTAATCATCCAGGCGCATAAATCCAGATTCCTCCGGGCTCCGCCAGCAGCCATCTCCAGGGCAACCTTCTCTAAAGCGGGATCAATAGTTCGAAAAATGGTGTTCCCGAAATAAAGACCGCCCCTGCTGCCATCCTGGAAAACACTTACGATAATCTTACTTATACCCACTGCGGCCAGTTTTTTATAATCCAATTTCCCAGGTAAATTAAGGGCAAAAAATTGCGCTTCATAACGACGCTTCTCCTGTGTTTCCCGGACCTGCCGCTGTTCCGGCTTTTCCAGCTTATCCCGTATATCCTGCGTCACTTGTGAAAAAAAACCTTTTTTTGAGGGGGGAACTACCGTTTCCCGGGCAGCGGGATCGCTTTGCAAACCTGGAGCGCCGGCAATGCTGCTCACATTCCCGTCCCCCCGGCTAATACTGGACCCGCAGGCCAGGTAATAAAAAAAGAAAAGAATACTAACGACTAAAATTCCAATCTTTAGAAGCGTATTTTTCTCTAAGTTTAGTAATTTCTCTTGTATGGCTTTTTCCAAATTCAAACTCCTGCAGCGATCCGCCGATAAATGATTCGAAACTTTCTATTAAGGCCGCCGCTAAATTTTCGCGCGATTTTTCACAGACCTGGTTTAAAGTAGTCATGCTCCTCCCTATCAGCCCTTCCGGGACGCCGGTTCCGCGGGCATAAGCTGCAAAATCCATGGTGACGGGAATCGAACCGTGCTGCAAAAGGGCAGTGTTATCACGCTTCTGCGCCGACCCGACAATTTTTTTGCCGGCGATCTCTATCTCGTTGGGGGTGGGAAATGAGAAACAGGGATTATTGCTCTTCGACAGTTTAGAAGGACTGCCTTGAGAAAGATAGGCATCTATTCCAAGACGCTGGAACGCAGATACCAGGATTTTCGCAATCAGCATATAAGATTTATACAAATCGTTTACTTTACTAATACTTCCCGAACCTTTGCTAAAAAAACAAGCTCTCCGGTCATCCTGGTCGGATAAGCGGCCCCCAGGTCCCTCATAGGGCGCGGACGCCGTCCGCTTGTAAAAAGTATCTGCCGAGGTGATGACGGCATAAGTGATTTCATCATAATGCAGCACGGTCTTTCCGCCGGTGATGCGCCTGACATAAGAAAAATCGCTGTTCTCGATATATTCTAAATTAAGGACTTTGTTGATCTGCTGAGAAACCCCAATCGAGAATGTGGGAACCGCCCAGGAGTAGAGCCTGAAAAAACCGGTTTTTTTCTCGTGGCAGAGTTGAAAAAGATATTCGTCCCGCGCCATATTCTCAGCAGCAGGAAGAGGTGCTTTATCGTTTACTAAATACCAATTCGCCATTTTCGATCTCTTCCATTACTAACCTGGATTTCTCACAACATTTTGCCTCCGGCGGCCAAAACCCTTTTGAAAAAGGGTTCTGGACTCCCAAAACTTCTCATGAGCGATACACTTTTCTACCTGGGAAAGGTCCCTTATAGGCTGGGTGCGCCGCACCCTTCCGGACTCCCAAAACTTTTGTTGAGGCGCTTCGCGCCAGCCAATTTTCCAATATTTCACAATTCCAGGTACAGAGCGAAACGGGCTGCAATAATTACTTTTTCTTTTTTTCCGGTTTTTTCTCTTCCGAATCTTCTTTTTGCGGCTCTTCTTTCTTTACTTCCTGCACTTCTTCCGGCTTTTCTTCTTCCGCTGCTGCTGCAACCTCTCCTGCTGCTGCCTCTTCTTTAGGATCAGCGCTGATTACACCCTCTTCGGAAGTCATGTCGATGTTCCCTTTAAAAACAGCACCTTCCGCCAATACCACCCGGTATGAAACGATATTACCGGTGAGAACCCCTTCAGGGACGATCTCAACTTTATAACTGCACTTCACATTCCCGTTTACTGCACCTTTTATAATAACTTCTTTGGCTTCTATGTCGGCATTAACAACCCCGCTCTTCCCTACAACCACACGATGATTGATTTTAAGCTTGCCTTCTATTTTCCCTTCTATTAATACTTCTTCGTCAGATGTTAGCTCCCCTTTAATAAATAAGGTCCTGCCGATAATAGAATTCACCTGCCCTACTTCAACTCTCCTCACTGTCGTGGAAGCGGCCACCGGCCCGATCGGTTCATCTTTCTTAAACATTCCCATGTGAGATCCTCGTTATAAAGCGGGCAGCGGGGATCGAACCCGCAACCTCAAGCTTGGGAAGCTTGTGCTCTACCATTGAGCCATGCCCGCTTACTTCTTTGCTTTCGCTTTGGCCTTCTCTTTTGCCTTTTTATCTTTTATTTCAAATTTATAATCAGTGAACTCCAGGATAGCCATCTCAGCGCCGTCTCCCTTGCGGAAATCGGTTTTAATGATCCGGGTATAACCGCCATTCCTGTCCATAAAACGGGGGGCCACTTCATCGAAAAGTATCTGTACCGTCTTCCTTCTATATAGGTAAGCAAGCGCACTGCGTTTGTCGGCAAGCGTTCCCGATTTGCCTAAAGTAACCATTTTCTCAACAATGGGTCTGGCCGCTTTAGCCTTGGCCAGGGTGGTCTCTATCCTGTTCCTTTCGATTACACTGCCGGTTAAATTCCGCAGCAGCGCCTTGCGGTGTGAGGGGTTTCTTCCTAATTTAAATCCAGCTTTTAAATGTCTCATTTTTATTCCTCTTCCTCTTCTTCTTGCTGCTCCATTAATAATCGTTTTTCTTCTAACATGATCTTGATATTCTCCGGCAGCTTCTGACCCAATGTCATATCGTTTTCGGCTAACTTGGCAATGATCTCTTCTAAGGATTTTTTACCGAAATTTTTCGAATTCAACAACTCATGTTCGGTCTTCTCAACCAATTCAAATATATAATCGACTCCTAATTTTTTCAAGCATTTCAGGGCCCTTACCGATAATCCCATGGATTCCACATTCTTTTCTAAATAGTCGGTTTTGGCTTCCAGCCCGGAACCGTTTTCCTTTTCTTCAGGTTGGACAAATTTTTCCCTGTCCTGGTAATCTAAAAAGATCGTCAGATGGTTCCTTAATATCTTGCCTGCTTTAGAAATGGTCTCCTTTGGCGATATACTGCCATTGGTCCAGATTTCCATTATCAGTCTCTCATAATCGGTCCGTTTACCCACCCTGGCAGGTAAAACCGTATATTTTACTTTTTCAACAGGGTTAAAATTGGCGTCTACCGGGATGAAATCAACGGACAGCGTTTCATCGAAATTCTGCTCTGCCAGGATAAAACCACTGCCTCTATTTAATACTATATCAGCGCTAAATTCTCCGCCTTTTTCAATATAGGCGATGTGTATATTCTTGTCTAATACTTCCACATCGCTGTCGGTCTGGATATCACCGGATAATATCTCCCCGGCATCATTTTTCTCCAATCTTACTGTTCGCGGTTCATTGACGTTCAGTTTAAAGGGGATGCTCCTCAGGTTTAAAATGATATTCAATACATCTTCATACACCCCGGGGATAACGGAAAACTCATGCAAAACACCTTGAATCCTGACCGCGGTAATGGCAGCTCCATCGATCAGGGATAATAACACTCTTCTTAAAGCAATTCCTATAGTGCTTCCATAACCTCTTTCAAAAGGTTCGGCGTAAAACTTGCCATAAATAGGAGTTAACTCCTCGACTTCCAGCTTACGGGGCCTTTGATAATTAAATTCCATTACTTTCCTCCTTACTTAGAATATAACTCGACTATAAGGTGCTCTTCCACTGCCAGAGAGACGTCTTCCCGGGTGGGTATACTGTTTATTTTCCCCAAATTCTTCTCGGTGTCCACCAATAGCCATTCCGGGACATCCACCAGCCCTTTTACATCTTCCAGTATGGCTTTAATATTATCGTTCTGTCCGGATTTTTCTTTAAAGGAGATTTCATCTTCTAATCTCAATACGTAAGATGGGATCGAACATTTTCTACCGTTTACAAATAAATGTCCATGCCTGATCAACTGCCTGGCCTGGGCCCTGGATGCGGCAAAATTCATCCTATATATTACGTTATCTAAACGCAATTCCAGTGTGCACAGCAAGTTCTCACCGGTAACGCCCTTCTTTTTGGCGGATTTTTTGAACAAAATCCGGAACTGCTTCTCACCGACTCCGTAAAACCGTTTCACTTTCTGCTTTTCCCTTAACTGGATCTTATAATTTGATTTTCTGAAAGAGACACGCTTGCCTCTTGCACCCGGGGGATAACTCCTGCGATCCAATGCACATTTATCGGAAAGACAGCGTTTCCCTTTTAGAAATAACTTGGTTCCTTCTGCTCTACATAATCTACATAATGGTCCTGTATATCTACCCATATTTTTTTCTCCTTAGACTCTTCTTTTCTTCTTGGGTCTACAGCCGTTGTGCGGGATGGGAGTAATGTCTTTGATGGACTTCACTTTCATCTTTGCCGTGCCAACTGCCCGGATGGCGCTTTCCCTGCCGGCGCCGGGGCCTTTCACCCTGATATCCAATGTCTGGACGCCGAAATTTTCGGAATCTTTTAAGACTTTCTCTGTAGCCAACTGCGCCGCAAAGGGGGTCGATTTCCGCGACCCTTTAAAACCTACGACTCCTCCCGCGGACCAGGTCAGCACATTCCCGCTGCGGTCTGTCAGGGTTACGACTGTATTATTAAATGTAGAGTGAATGTATAATATACCGTGGGAGACTACCTTCTTCTCCTTCTTCCTGGTTCTTTTTTTAGCTTTGCCTTTAGCCATATTTTACTCCTAATCCTATTTGCTTATTTTTTTTTCTTTATCATCGAACCACGTGGGCCTTTCCTTGTCCTGGCATTGGTCTTGGTGCGCTGACCACGTACAGGGAGTCCTCTTTGGTGCCTTCTGCCCCGGTAACAGTTAATGTCCATCAACCTCTTGATATCCTGGCTGACTTGTTTTTTCAGGTCTCCTTCGACGATTTCTTCGGTTTCGATGTACTTCCTGATCCTGGTGACTTCGTCAGAACTCAATTCTTTTACTTTCTTGTTGATGTCTACCTGGACTTTCTCTAATAGTACCTTTGATTTAGACCTGCCAATCCCAAAAATATAGGTTAGACCGATCTCTACTCTCTTGTTATTGGGTATTTCGACTCCTGCAATTCGTGCCAATTTGACCTCCTTAACCCTGTCTTTGCTTGTGTTTAGGGTCCTTACAGATTACCCTAACCACACCTTTGCGTTTAATGATTTTACACTTGTTACAAATCCTTTTTACCGATGCTCTTACTTTCATCTATATGCTCCTGAATATATTCTCAAGATTTTAAGATTATAAAATTTCAAAACAGATAAATCAAGTTTCGATTCATTTTTTCTCAATTTTCTAATCTGTCGATCTTGTTTTTTTGTTTTCTTCAAGCCGCCTCCTACTTAAACCTGTAGATAATCCTGCCCCTGGTAATATCATAGGGCGATATCTCGATGAGTATCCTATCCCCGGGGAGTATCCTGATATTGTTTCTTCTCATTCTCCCGGAAGGATGGGCATATATACGGTGGTGATTCTGCTCTAATTCCACCAGGAACGAAGCATTGGGCAGCGTTTCCAGTACTTTGCCTTTTACTTCTATTACGTTTTTATCTTTGGGCATCATAACCTCGTTAAAATTTCAGGGCCGTTGCCGGTAATGGCAATCGTATGCTCATAATGGGCGGATAAGCTGCAGTCATCGGTAATCACAGTCCAATTATCATCCAGGGTCCTTACTTTATAAGTCCCGTTGGTTATCATGGGTTCGATGGCCAGTGTCATGTTTACCTTCAATTTCTGCCCTTTTTTACCGTCGTAATAATTTAAAACCTGGGGGTCTTCATGCAGGTTCCGGCCGATACCGTGCCCGGTCAGATCCCTCACTATTTCATAGCCTTTGGGCCTTACATACCTGTCTATAGCCCGGGATATATCACTGACCCGGTTCCCATTTTTGGCCTGCTCGATACCTATATCGAGAGCATCCCGGCAAGTTTTCATCAAAACTTCCACTTCCGGGGCAACTTGCCCAACAGCATAGGTATAAGCTCCATCTCCGAAAAATCCATCGTATATAACACCTACATCGATGCCGATTATATCGCCTTCTTTGAGAATCCTCTCTTTAGTGGGGATACCGTGTACCACTTCATGGTTGATGGATGTGCATAGGGTGGCGGGATAGACCCTATTTCCCGACCGGTACCCTTTAAAACCGGGTTTGGCATTTAAACCTAATATACGTTCTTCCGCCCAGGTGTCCAATTCATAAGTGCTGACCCCGGGCTTAATTCTATCTCCAATTTCGGTAAGAATAACGGCAGCAATACGATTGGCTTCTCTCATGATCTTCAATTCTTTATTCGTTTTTTGTATGATCACTTTACAATCTCTTCGAGCTTAGCAAAAATCTCTGCCGGCGTTCCAGCGGCATCTACTTCATACAAAGTACTGTTTTCCCGGTAATATTTTACAGCAGGTTCGGTCTGCTCCTTGTAAACCGCGATCCGGCTGCGGATGGTTTCTTCGTTATCATCCTTTCGCCGTTCGAGTTTACCGCCACATTCATCACATAAGCCCTCCTTTTGCGGGGCTTTATTTTTTGTATTAAAAATAGCGCTGCAGTTTTTACAGGTTAACCGGGATACAAGCCGTTCAACCACTGCTTCTTCGTCTACCTTAAGAAAGATGGCTGTTTCCCGCTCCACCGGGATATTCGATAAGGCCTTTGCCTGCTCTAAGGTGCGGGGGAAACCGTCCATGGTATAACCCAGGGTAATGTCATCCTGCTTGACCCGGTTTTTCACCATTTCGATAATAATTTCGTCGGAAACCAGTTCACCTTTTTCCATTATGGCTTTTACTTTCCTGCCGGTTTCAGAGCCGGCTTTCACTTCCGCACGGATCAAGTCGCCGGTGGATATCTTCTTATAACCGTACTTTTCCTCTAATAGGTCTCCCTGGGTGCCTTTGCCGCATCCGGGTGCGCCGAAAAGAACTAACCTTATCATTATCTTCTTCCTTTTATCCTTCCTCTGCGGGAGAAAGTTTCATAGTTTCTCATGGTCAACTGGGCTTCGATCTGCTGCACGGTGTCCATGGCCACCCCGACTACGATAAGCAGCGAGGTGCCGCCAAAAATAAACTGTATGCCCATACCTTCATATACCCAGCTCGGTAAATTGGCTTCCATCCAATCGCCGATAAAGGGGATGGCGGCTACTTTAAAACCGGACATCATGATGGTGGGGATAATAGCCACTAAGGCCAGGTAAATAGCCCCAACGAAGGTCAATTTGGAGAGTACGCTATCTATATAATCGGCGGTATTCTTACCGGCCCTGATGCCGGGGATAAAACCGCCGTATTTTTTCAGGTTATCGGAGACGTCCTGGGGGTTAAATATGATGGAAACATAAAAATAGGTGAAAAATATGATGGCTACTAAATACAACAGGATGTACAGGGGCATACCGTAAGCCAATTGGTTGGAGATGGCCTGCGCTATGGGATGATCGATCACCTTGCCGATAAGCCCGGGAAAGGTGATTACCGATGAGGCGAATATGATCGGTATAACGCCGCCGGTGTTGACTTTCAGGGGCAAGAAGGTGCTCTGGCCGCCCATCATTTTGCGGCCCTGCACACGTTTGGCATAGGTGATAGGTATGCGCCGCTGGCCCATTTCTACGTAAACGATGAATACGGTGACAACCAACATAAAAAACAGCAGCAAAATGAGGGTTATAGGCGTCTTATCGCCGGTTTTCAGGTCCTCGAACATGGAAATGGCGCCGGGTACGAGGCCGATAACGATGCCGGCAAAAATGATCAGGGAGATACCGTTGCCGATTCCTCTTTCCGATATTTGTTCTCCTAACCACATGATAAATATGGTGCCTGTGGTCAGGGTCAAGATAGTCATTAAGCGGAATCCCCAGCCGGGGTTGAGCACAATGGGCATACCTGTGGGAGTGGCGCTTTCTAAAGCAATGGCTACGCCGAATGCTTGAATAACTGAGATAACCACTGTGCCGTAGCGGGTATACTGGGTAATTTTTTTCTTGCCTAATTCGCCTTCTTTGGAGATTTTTTCTAAGTAAGGCCACACCACCTGCAGCAATTGCAGGATAATCGATGCGCTGATGTAGGGCATGATCCCGATAGCAAAGATGGTCATCCGGCCCATGTTGCCGCCGGAAAACATATTGATAAACCCGAGCACCGTATCTTGCATTTGCTCAAATAACTGGGCCAGGGCTGCTGTGTTTATCCCGGGGGTGATAACCTGGGAGCCCATGCGGTATACTGCCAGTAATGCAAAAGTAAAGAAAATCCGCCTTCTCAACTCAGGGATAATAAAAATATTTCTTAAAAATGTAATCAATTGCCTTCTCCTTCGATCAAAATGACTCCCCCTCCACTCTTCTTTATCTTCTCCACTGCGCTTGCCGAGAATTTATGGGCATGAACTTTTACCTTGCGGGTAAGTTCCCCGTTACCGAGTATTTTGATTTTCAACTTGCTGTGCCGGGCGAGACGCTTCTCGAAAAAATCTTCATATTTGATCTCGTCTAAGCCGGTGCGTTCTATTGATGTTAAATTAACTATATTGTACTCGGTCCTGAATATATTGGTAAATCCTCTTTTGGGTACGCGGCGGACAAGGGGCATCTGGCCGCCTTCAAATCCTCTCTTGCGGGCATAACCGCTGCGCGATTTTTGACCGTTCATTCCTTTGCCGCAAGTTTTACCATACCCGGAACCGGGCCCGCGGCCTACTCTTTTTCTCGTTTTTACGGCGCCTTTGGCCGGTTTCAAATTAGCTAAGGTTATCATTTCCCTACCTCCGTGACTTCGAGCATAAAATCTATTTTTTTTACCATGCCCATGATTTCGGGGCTGCTTTCACGCTCGACTGCGGAATCTATCTTGCGCAGGCCTAAACCTCGAACAATGGCCCGCTGCTTTTCAGTTCTACCGATTAAACTTTTTCTCAACTTAATTCTTACCGGGGGATATTTTTTCTTTTTTACTGCCATAACTCCTCCTCGCTGATGTCTCTTTTCTCTCTTATTTCTTCGGGTTTGCTTAAGCTGCGCAGCCCGTTAATGGCTGCCAGGGCAACGGTAAAGGTATTCTTACTCTTGAGGCTTTTAGTGAGGATATTCTTGATGCCGGCAAGCTCCATGATCACCCGGACACTGCCTCCGGCAATCACCCCGGTGCCGGCAGCGGCGGGTCTTAAAACCACCCGGGCTGCTCCGAACCTGCCTATGGAATAATAGGGGATAGTGTCGTTTAATACGGGTACATCGATCATATTCTTCTTGGCATCGGCAACGGCTTTCTTTATAGCAAGAGGCACTTCCCTGGCTTTGCCGTTACCAAGTCCGACTTTGCCGTTTTTATCTCCTACCACAACCGCTGCGGAAAACCTGAGATTCTTGCCGCCTTTAACAACCTTGGTAACCCTCCTGATAGAGATGACTTCTTCTTCCAGGATGTCCATACCTTCTTGATCTTGAAAATTTGCATTCTTTTTCGTCGTATTATAAATCACCTTATTACTCCTTAAAATTTGATCCCGTTTTCCCTGGCGGAGTCCGCGAATACTTTCACCCGACCCATAAAGGGATATACGTTCCTGTCAAAGGTGACCGTGATGATTTTCTTCTCTTTCAATCTTTCCGCGATCACTTTACCCATGGCCCTGGCTGCTTCTTTGTCCTTGGTGCTTTTCAACTGCGATTTGACATCCTTTTCTAAAGTGGAAACACTGACCAATACTTTATAGTTTTCATCATCCACAACCTGGGCATATAAGTACTTGTTGCTCTTTTTGATAATCATCCGCGGCCTGTCTGGGGTGCCGTTGATATTCTTCCTGATGGATTTTCGCAGCCTGTTTTTCCTTTTATTTTTTATAATATACTTCGGTGTTATCATACTATACTCCTGCTGTTTTTCTTACTTTTTGCCTCAGGTATTGACCCTCTATGCGGATGCCCTTTAATTTATAGGGTTCCACGGGCCTGATGGCCTGGATATTGGCGCAAACCTGCCCCAATAACTGCTTATCATGGGAATATAAAGTGAACTGACCGGGATTCTTCTGCGTGGCTGTAACTCCCTGGGGCAGCTTAACATCCACGGGATGGGAGTACCCTACCTGGAGATTGATGTTGTCCCCTTTAACAGTGGACCGCCAGCCTTTGCCTACTACCATAAGAGTTTTGGAGAAACCTTCGGATACGCCGGTTACGGCATTGTTAAGCAGGCTCCAAATTAAACCCTGAATGGGTTTATAAGAATCATCTTTCCTGTTTACATGAACCAGGCCCGGCTCTATTTTAACTTCTATTCCTTCTAATACCTTTATGCTCAACTCGCCTTTGGGACCTTTTATTTTTACGACGTTGTCTTTCGACTCCAGGTTAATGGAACCGGCAACGATGATGGGTTTGGATGCTTTACGCGACATTTTTCCTCCTACCAGACATAGAGCAGAACTTCTCCGCCTACATTATTCTTTTGGCATTCTTTTCCGGTCATTATCCCCCTGGAAGTGGACAATACGGAGATGCCGAGCCCGCCGAGCACTTTGGGGATACCGTCAACCGAGGCATACATCCTGCGCCCGGGTCTGGAGACTCTCTTCAACCCTTCTATAACATTATCCTTTTTGCCCTTATACTTCAGGGTGATAACGAGTTTCTTAGGGAAACCTACTTTGTCTACTTTATAACCGTTGACGTAACCTTCTCTTTTTAATACATTGGTTATATCGACTTTTATCTTAGACAAAGGAACGACTACATCCTTCTTTTCGACCATTATAGCGTTTCTTATCCTTGTGAGCATGTCTGCAATGGGATCTGTGTTCATCTTTTCTCCTTCTTCCTACCAGGCTGCTTTTATAATTCCCGGGATTTCGCCTCTTAACGACAACTCCCGGAAACAGAGCCGGCAAATTGCAAACTTCCGGTAAACGGCACGGGCTCTGCCGCATATCCTACACCTGGAATTTTCTCTTACTCTAAATTTTCTCTTTTTTCTTGTTCTTGCTATCATTGATTTTTTCGCCACTGCAATTCTCCTTACCTGAATGGTACGCCTAAGTTTTTTAATAAAGCCCGGCCCATATCATCGCTCCGGGCAGAGGTGACAAAAGTAATAGATATCCCTTTTGTCTTATCTACTTTATTATAATCTACTTCAGGGAAAACCAACTGGTCCTTTATAGACATGGAAAAATTTCCCCTGCCGTCGAAGGCGCTGGGGTTAAGCCCGCGGAAATCCTTTACCCGGGGGATGACAACAGACACTAACCTGTCTAAAAATTCATACATCCTTTTACCCCGAAGCGTAACGGAAGCTCCCACCGGCATGCCTGCCCGCAGCCTGAATGAGGCTATGGATTTTTTGGCTCTTCTTAATACGGGTTTCTGGCCTGATATGACTGCCATTATCTCCATCATGTTATCGAGTACTTTGATGTTCTGGGTGGCTTCGCCAACTCCCGCATTAATCACGACTTTCTCTAATCGGGGCACCATCATAATATTATCTACATTTAACTCTTTCTTCAGCTCTTCTCTAATGGTGGCCTTATATTTCTCGAACAATCTGCTCATTTTTCACTCCTAATCAAGCACGGTTTCACATTTCTTACATACCCGCTGCTTGCTGTTTTCGCTGACCAGGAAACCGATTCGCACACCTTGCTCACACTCTTTACAGTAATATTTCACGTTGCCTACGGGAATAGAACCTTCACGTTCCACGATACCACCCTGGATATTCTTCTGCGGGTTGGGGCGCACATACTCTTTTACGATGCGTACCTTCTCCACAACAATGCGTTCCGGGGATAATACCCTGCTGATCTTAGAGACCTTGCCCCTGTCTTTTCGATTCCCCCGCATTACGATGACGGGGTCATTCTTGCTCAATTTTAATCGCTTCATTTATATCACCTCTGGGGCCAGGGAGACGATCTTCATAAATTTCTTTTCCCTCAATTCCCGGGCCACGGGGCCAAAAACCCTGGTGCCGATGGGTTCTCCCTGGTTGTCGATAATAACTGCCGCGTTGTCGGAAAACCTGATATAAGAGCCGTCTTTTCTCCTGACTTCTTTCTTGCTCCTGACGATTACTGCTTTAACAACTGTGCCTTTCTTGATCTTAGAATTGGGCTCGGCAACTTTTACCGTGCCGGAAAAGACATCGCCAACCCTGGCGATCCTGCCGACACCACCGCCTTTGGCCCGGATAAACATTACTTCCTTGGCGCCGGAATTATCGGCTATTTTTAACCTGGTTTGCATCTGTATCATTTCACTTCCTCCTTCTTAGGAGCTGTGGACAAGATGTCTACCAGCAGCCATCTTTTTTGTTTACTAAGTGGCCTGACTAACTTGATTTTCACCATGTCACCCTGCTTACTCTTGTTAAACTCATCATGGGCCAGGTATTTTTTCTTCTTCCTGACGATTTTCTTATATACGGAGTGCTGAAATATTCGCTTCACATTTACGGTAACCGTTTTGTCTGCTTTATCTGATACGACTTCCCCGATCAGGGTTATCTCACGCTTTTTCTTCTTTTCCATGGTTCGACCTCTTCTCAGCTAATATGGTTAATAACCTGGCGATGTCCTTCTGCGTATTCTTAATATTAAAAGGATTTTCCGCCTGTCCTAATGATTTCTGGAATCTCTGCTTAAAAAGTTTGTCCCGGGAATCGGTGAGTTTAGTCTCTATTTCATCAACTGTCATAGACCTTATTTCTTTTGCCTTCATCCTGGACCTCCTATTGCTCCCTCTTTACAAACCTGGTTTTGACGGCAAACTTGCGCATGGCTAAGGTCATGGCTTGCTTGGCTGTAGCTTCATCAACACCTTCCAGTTCGTAAATGATCCGGCCTCTTTTTACTACGTCTACCCAGAATTCCGGGTCGCCTTTGCCTTTTCCCATCCTGACTTCCACCGGTTTGGAGGTAACGGGCTTATAAGGGAATAAACGAATCCACAGTTTTCCGTGTCTCTTACACTGCCTGGTGATGGCAATCCTGCCTGCTTCGATCTGCCGGGCGGTTATCCAACAATTCTCCATGCACTGCAAACCGTAATCGCCAAACTCTAAGGTGTTACCTTTGGTGGCAATGCCGCGCCTCTTGCCTCGATATACTTTCCTGTGCTTTACTTTTTTTGGCATTAACATGACTATTCTCCTTCACGCACGATTTCCGGGTCCTGCTTTTTATATCTCTCTTTGTCCTTATCGGTAACGTATACCCACACTTTGATGCCGATCTGACCGTAGTCGGTAAAGGCTTCGGCGATACCGTAATCTATGTCTGCCCTCAGGGTCTGCAGGGGGAGTTTGCCGACCAAATACCACTCGGAACGGGCAATTTCAGCTCCGCCGAGACGACCGGATACCCGCACTTTGATACCTAAGGCGCCTGCTCTTAAGGAAGAATCAACGGCCTTGCGCATGGCGCGCCGGAAAGATATCCTTCTCTCTATCTGGTAGGCGATGCCTTCGGCAATCAGTTGGGCTACGATCTCGGGGTACTTAATCTCGATGACGTCTACTAAAATCTTATCGGTGGTCATGCCGGTATTCTTGCGGATCAACTGCTTGATCTGCTGCACACCGGAACCGCCTTTACCGATAATTATACCGGGACGGGCTGTGTTAATCTGTACGCGGATAGTATCGGATATGCGTTTGACTTCGATAGATGCAATGCCCGCATGTTTATACTTGGCTTTGATCAATTTGCGGATGCGAATGTCGGTATGGAATAGGTTGATATAATTCTTACCTTTGGCGTACCATAAAGAAAGCCAACCTTTATTAAATCCTAATCTAAAACCGTATGGATGAGTTTTTTGCCCCATTATTTTTCCTCTCTTTCGCCTAAATGAATCGTTATGTGGCTGAATCGTTTTAATATCCTGACGCCTCTGCCTCGGGCCGCTGCCCTGAATCGCTTCAAAGTAGGCGCATGGTCTACATATGCTTCCGATATATATAATTGGTCTACATCGATGTTCGGGAATTTCACCTGGGCATTGGCAATGGCGGAATCCAAAACCAGGGTTACCAATCCCGCTGCTTTCTTTTTGCGCGAAAATTTCAGCATAGTAAGCGCATCCCCGGCATCTTTGCCCCTGATCATGTCAACTACCAACCTGCTCTTCCTGGGGGCTATCTTCAAATATTTCCCTCTTGCAACTGCTATATTTCCCATTCATGGCCTCCTAAATTTTCCCTTTTTTATCTTTAGAGCTGTGGCCTTTATAAGTCCTGGTTATAGAAAATTCACCTAATTTGCAGCCCACCATATTTTCAGAAACAAACACGGGGATAAACTTTTTACCATTATGAACTGCCAGCGTTAAGCCCACCATTTCGGGGACTACTGTAGACCTGCGGGACCAGGTTTTGATCACTTCCCTTTTCTGCGATTTCTTCACAGCCAGGACTTTCTTAAACAGCTTTTCTTCAATATATACTCCTTTTTTTAATGAGCGTCCCATTTGTCTACTTTCTCCTTCTTACGATAAATTTTTGCGTCCGCTTGTTACGCCTGGTTCTATAACCTTTGGTAGGTTTACCCCAGGGGGTGACAGGGTTACGGCCGCCTTTAGTCTTGCCTTCACCGCCGCCGTGGGGATGATCCACGGGGTTCATCACCGTGCCGCGGACGTGGGGCCGACGGCCTAACCAGCGCGTTCTGCCTGCTTTACCGATCTTGATGTTACTGTGCTCTACATTGCTTAATTGACCGATGGTGGCCCGGCACAGGGCAAAGATTTTTCGCATTTCGCCGGAAGGCATCTTGAGCATGGCATAGCGCCCTTCCTTGGCCATCAGGGTGGCGGATGAACCGGCAGTCCTGGCAATCTGACCGCCCCGGCCCACGGAGAACTCGATGTTGTGAACAGTGGTTCCTACCGGGATGTTTTTTAGGGGCATGGCGCTGCCGGGTACGATTTCGGCTTCCTTGTCGGTGGAGATAATAGGATCACCGACTTTGATACCCTGGGGGGCCAGGATGTAACGACGTTCGCCGTCGGCATACTTTACCAATGCGATACGGCACGTCCGGTTAGGGTCATATTCGATAGTTTCGATGGTGCCGGGCACGTCGAGTTTATTGCGTTTAAAATCGATAATCCTGTATTTCTTTTTGTGCCCGCCGCCCCTGAACCTGATGGTAATCCGGCCCATATTGTTGCGGCCACCGGACTTCTTAAGCGACACACAGAGCTTCTTATAGGGTTTATCCGTGGTGATTTCCTCGAATGTATAACCGGTTTTTCCTCTTTGACCGGGTGTTGTGGGTTTGTATGTTTTTATTCCCATGGTACTATACCGCCTCGAAATATTCGATCATTTTTGCTTCTTTTTTCAGTTTTACATAAGCTTTTTTCCAGGATGGTCTGAGGCCTGTAAACCTGCCGTACCTTTTCTCTTTGCCTTTAAAATTGGCTACCTTTACCCATTCCACCTGGGTCTTAAAAATATCTTCAACCGCTCTTTTAATGGATATTTTGTTGGAGTCCTTGTGCACCTTAAAACAGAGCATGTGCGCCTTGTCCTTTAAGTCGGTAGACTTCTCGGTGAGTAAGGGGGCAATTATAATATCTTGATGCGTTAATTTCATTTTTTCAGCACCTCCACTAACTGGTTAACTGCTTCGACTGAAAACATAATATAATTATACTTTAATGAGTCGTATACGTTGATTTCACTAAAATCAATGGCTTTCACATAGGGGATGTTCCGCGTGGAGAGTAAAAGATTGGAATTCTCTTTCTTATCTACGATTAACAGCTTATCAAAATCAAACTTCTTCAACATAGAAAGGGTCTCTTTGGTTTTGTCTTTTACATCTATTTTATCTATCACCATGATGCGGTCGTTCCTCATCTTGTCGGAAAGTACCGATTTCAATGCATTACGCCTGGCTTTCTTAGGCATTTTATATGAGTAATCCCGGGGCTGGGGGCCAAAAGTTATACCTCCGGTACGCCACAAAGGACTGCGGATGGAACCGACACGGGCCCGCCCGGTGCCTTTCTGCCTCCAGGGCTTACGCCCGCTGCCGGAAACTTTGCCCCTGGTTTTAGTGGCGGCAGTTCCCTGCCTGCGGTTCGCCCTGAAATTCTTAACTGCTTCATATATAAGATGCTCTTTCAGGGGATAATCAAAGATATCTCCAGGGAGGTCCATTTCGCTGACTTCGTCACACCGGATATTCTTTATCTTTATTTTAGCCATTTCTATCTCCTTTTAAAGGAATCTTTCAGGATATAAACGTAGTTACCGTTAAAACCGGGAACTGCGCCTTTTACCAACAGCAGGTTCTTCTCTATATCGACTTTGACTACGTCGAGTCCTCTGACTACTTTCTGTTTGCCTCCCATGCGGCCGGGCATTTTCTTGCCCTTTATAACTTTGCCGGGGTAGGCGCACATGCCGGTGGACCCGGGACGACGATGAAACATGGAACCATGAGTGGCTCCACCGCCGCGAAAATTCCACCTGCGGACAACACCCTGGAATCCTTTTCCTTTGGTGGTTCCGGCCACATTGACTTTCTCCTTTTCCGCGAAGATGTCTACCTTAATGGAGTCTCCGACGTTGAACTTATCTTCATCTACGAAAAATTCCTTAAGCACCTTGGTGGGCGGAACCGCTGCTTTATCGAAATGGCCTTTGCGGGGCTTGTTGAGCCCCTTTACCTTAGTGTCCTCGACCAAACCTAACTGGACTTTCATCCACCGGTTATTCTCTTTTATTTTCTTTTGCACTACCAGACAGGGGCCTGCTTTTATTACAGTGACGGGTATGACGCGACCGTCATCGGTAAATATCTGCGTCATCCCGACTTTTTTCCCTATTATTCCTTGAATCATTTTTTCCACCTATTAATTCGATTTCACTTCTACTTCGACGCCGGCCGGTAGATCCATTTTCTTCAATTCAGCAATAGTATCATCATTATGTTCCAGTATCTCGATCAACCGACAGTGAGTTCTTCTTTCGAAATGTTCCCGCGATTTCTTATCTACATGAGGCGACCTCAGCACACAGAACCTCTCGATTCGATTAGGGATGGGAATTGGTCCTGCTACCCGGGCGCCTGTCCTCCTGGCTTTCACCACGATTTCGGCAGAAGATTTATCGAGGATCCTGCTGTCGAACGATTTTAACTTAATCCTTATTCTCGAAGTCATTTTTCTCCTTTTACTCGATTATTTCCGTTACTGAACCGGCGCCGATGGTCCTACCGCCTTCACGAATGGCAAACTTCAAGCCCTTCTCCATGGCGATGGGGGTGATCAACTGGATCTCTAAGTTGGCGTTATCTCCGGGCATTACCATTTCCACGCCTTCGGGCAAATTCACCGAACCGGTCACGTCCGTGGTGCGGAAGAAAAACTGCGGCCGGTAACCGGTCACAAAAGGCGTATGACGCCCGCCTTCATCCTTTCCCAGGACGTAAACCTCAGCCATAAACTTCGTGTGCGGCGTGATGCTGCCCGTTTTGGCAAGTACCATGCCTCTTTCTACTTCTTCACGATCCGTGCCTCTTAACAAAACTCCGATATTGTCCCCGGCGCGACCTTCATCCAACAGCTTCTTGAACATCTCTACACCGGTTACAATACGCTTCTTCGTGTCACGGATACCGACTATCTCTATCTCGTCGCCTACAGTGACGATGCCGCGCTCGACCCGGCCGGTAACGACAGTGCCGCGGCCGCTGATGGTAAATACGTCCTCGATGGGCATCAAAAAATCTTTATCTACCGGACGTTCGGGCATCTGGATATAGTCGTCTACAGCATCCATTAATTCAAGCACTCTCTTGTTCCAATCATCCTCGGGATTGCCATCGCTCTCCATGCTTCTTAAAGCACTGCCGCGAACGATAGGGATATCATCACCGGGAAACTTGTATTCAGTGAGCAATTCCCGGATCTCTAATTCCACCAAATCCAGGATCTCCTCGTCGTCTACCATATCGCATTTATTCATAAATACTACGATGGCCGGTACGTTCACCTGGCGGGCTAACAATATGTGCTCGCGGGTCTGCGGCATGGGACCGTCGGCTCCGCTTACAACCAGGATGGCTCCATCCATCTGGGCAGCCCCGGTAATCATGTTCTTGACATAGTCGGCGTGACCGGGACAATCGATATGCGCATAGTGACGCTTGGCGGTATCGTATTCCACGTGGGAGATCTGGATAGTAATGCCGCGCTCTTTCTCTTCCGGGGCATTATCGATGCTCCAGAAATCCCTGTACTCAGCGCTGGACGTTTCTAACTGGCTCAATATCTTCGTTATGGCTGCGGTCAGGGTTGTCTTGCCATGGTCCACGTGACCGATGGTACCTATGTTTAAATGGGGCTTACTCCTATCAAATTTTTCTTTACTCATTTAAATTACCTCCCGGTTTAATGTGTGGATGCCTAACTCATTCCGTAATACATCATTCATTTTCTTTTCAGGCATCTCTACATTGTCGTAAAATTCCATCGAATAATTAGCCCGGCCCTGGGTCAATGTGCGGAGTGCGGTTGCATAACCGAACATATTGGATAGGGGAACCAATCCATCGATTATATGTAAATTATTTCTTACATCCATTTTTGAAACTTTGCCTTCCCTGGCATTAAAATCACCTATCACTTCACCTAAATATTCATCCTGTACCAATATTTCTATTTTCATCAGGGGTTCCAACAGGGTGGGCTTTCCTTTTTTAAAGGCTGCTCTAAAGGCCATGGAGGCGGCGATTTTATAGGCCAGTTCGGAAGAATCTTCTTCCTGGTAAGAACCGTCGAGCAGGGTAACTTCTACGTTTATAACGGGATAACCAGCCAGCACGCCGTTATCCATGGACTCCTTGATGCCGGTTTCGATGGCGCTGAAATACGTTTTGGGAATAATATTGCTTTTCACTTTCGTGTTGAATTTGAATTTGCCGTTGCCGGATATGGGTTCTACACGAAGCACTACATGACCATAATGCTCCCTGCCGCCGGCTTGCTTTATATATTTGTTCTCACCGAGGGTTTCTTCCCTGATGGTTTCATGATAGGCAACACGGGGTTTACCGAGCCGGGTTTCCAGGTTAAATTCCCTTTTGAGCCTCTCTTTTATGACTTCTAAATGCAGTTCTCCCATGCCTGAAATGATTTGCTGCCCGGTTTCGGAATTAGTGTAAACTTTGAAGGTGGGGTCTTCTATTTCCAACTTCTCCAGAACGCCGTTCAATTTTTTGTGGTCTGAGGTCAGCCTGGGTTCGATGGTGGAAGAAATCACGGGGTCCGGGAAAGTGATGGTGTCCAGTACCACGTGGTTATTGAGGTCGCATAGGGTGTCGCCGGTGGAGACACTGCTCAAGCCTACGGTGACGGCGATATCACCGGAACAAACCCGGTCTACATCCTCTCTCTTATTGGAGTGCATCAGCAGCAGCCGGGATATTCTTACTTTCTCCCCTCTGCTGCTGTTGAAAACCGTACCGCCGGCTTTAATAACACCTGAATATACACGAAAATAAACCAACTGCCCTACAAAAGGATCACTTGTTATTTTAAATATTAGGGCGGAAAAGGGGGCGTCGTTGGAAAGCTTCCGGGTAACCTGCTTGCCTGAATTAGGCGAATAACCGACTGCATCCGGCCGGTCCGCGGGCGAAGGTAAGAAATCGACGATAGCATCGAGTAGATTCCGCACTCCTTTCTTTTTAAAGGCGGAGCCCATCACTACGGGAACGGCCTGTAAACTCAGGCAGGCTTTCCTTATCGCTTTTTTTATCTTATCCCCGGGAAGCGGCTTCTTATCGAGAACCGATTCCATTAATTCTAAATCGAAATCGCTCAACCTTTCCAGCAGGTGTTCACGGTGCATGTCCGCTTCTTCGATGTATTCGGCGGGGATGTCCATGGCCTCAAACACCACTTCCGATGCTTCGTTTTCGTAATACCTATATGCCTTCATGGAGACAAGATCGATTACGCCGGAAAAATTCTCCTCTATGCCTAAAGGTAATTGCAAAAGTAACGTTTTGACGGCGAATTTTTCCTCGATCTGGTTCACTACGTCGCTGTAATCGGAACCGGTGCGATCCAATTTGTTGATATAGGCAATTTTTGGGATTTCGTATTTAGCAGCTTGATGCCAAACTTTTTCTGTTTGCGGTTCTACTCCGCCTACGCCGCACATAATAACAATGGCGCCGTCGAGTACTCTTAAAGAACGTTCGACTTCGGCAGTAAAATCCACATGCCCGGGGGTGTCGATAATGTTAATACGAAAATCTCTCCAGGAACAAGTTGTGGCAGCGGAGGTGATGGTTATTCCCCGCTCCTGCTCCTGGTCCATCCAGTCCATAACGGCTGTGCCGTCATGCACTTCTCCCATTTTATAAGTTTTCCCGGTATAATAGAGAATTCGTTCGGTTGTAGTGGTCTTACCGGCGTCTATGTGCGCCATAAAACCGATATTGCGAATTCCCGCTGCATCCATAATTAATCCTCTACTATTACCATACTATTACCATCTGTAATGGGCAAATGCCCGGTTCGATTCCGCCATTTTATGTACGGTTTCTCTCTTCTTTACAGCGCCGCCTTTCTGGTTATAGGCGTCGAGGATTTCACCTACTAATTTATCCTGGAACGATTTACCGCCACGCTCCCTGGCATACTGCACCATCCATCTTAAGCCTAAAGAATAGGACCTCTCTTTCCTGACGTCCATGGGTACCTGGTAGGTGGCTCCACCTACCCGCCTGGACCTGGTTTCGATCTGCGGCCTGATATTTTCGACAGCCTTTAATACGATCTTCAGGGGATCTTCTTTCAACTTCTCTTTGGCTACGTCCATTGAGCCGTAAACGATTTTTTGGGCCAGTGCTTTTTTACCATCCCACATAACATTGTTTATCAGCTTGGCTATCAAAGAAGAGTTATAGACAGGGTCATAAAACACTAACTTTTTCTTTTTAATCTGTTTTCTCGGCATTCTATCTCCTACTATCAGGTGGTCTTCTTAGGCCGCCGCGTACCATACTTGGAGCGGCTTCTATTCCTGTTCTCAACGCCTGTGGAATCTTTTACGCCGCGCACGATATGATACCTGACGCCGGGTATGTCTTTTATACGACCGCCGCGTACCAACACAATGGAGTGCTCCTGCAGAGAATGTCCTTCACCGGGAATGTAAGCGGTAACTTCAGTCCCGTTCGAAAGCCTGACCCTGGCCACCTTGCGCATGGCCGAATTGGGCTTCTTGGGGTTAGTAGTGTATACACGGGTGCATACCCCTCTTTTGAAGGGACAGTTCTCTAAAGCCGGCGATTTACTCTTCGCCTTACTCCGTTTTCTACCGTATCTTACTAACTGGTTTATTGTAGGCAAATATTACCTCCTGTCAAATTCATGGATTTTTTTTCTAAATGATTTTATTTATATAGAAATCAGAATCTAATGCTTATTTATACCATAAAAAGAGAGTTTAGTCAACTAATTCAAAATACCCGGAAGCGGACTGCGGGGGTCGGCGACCCCACCCTATGATGGTCTGATCAATGTTCAATGATCAATTAGCATATTAAATCCGACAAAACCCGGAGATGTCGGATGTTAATTTTAAAATTCTAATTGCTAATTTCGCAGTGCCCTGGTTTTCCAAAAAGTTTTTCTTTAGCAAACTTTCAAAAAATGTTAATACAAAGATCGAACCGACCTTTGCAATTCCCGGGTTTTTTTCTATAGAATTCCCCATGTTTTGTAAAAGTAAAAATGGGGGTTTGTTGTTTTGAGTTTTCCTTTCTTTTTTGGGATAAAAAAAAAATCCCGGTGACGTCCTACTTTCCCACCCCGTTACCAGGGCAGTATCATCGGCACTGAAGAGCTTAACTTCCGGGTTCGGAATGGAGCCGGGTGTGGCCTCTTCGTTATAGTCACCGGGAATTATTGCATTCCTTTTTTTATTATTATTGCTCTATTAGATTTGTCGGGAAGTAAAGCTGCATAAACTCTATGATTAAGGCTCACGACCGATTAGTACTGGTCAGCTAAATTCGTTGCCGAACTTACACATCCAGCCTATCAAACTTGTAGTCTACAAGAGGTCTTTAGCCACCCGAAGGTGGAGGGAGATATTATCTTGGGATCAGCTTCCCGCTTATATGCTTTCAGCGGTTATCCTTTATAAATGTAGCTACCCAGCAATGCCCCTGGCGGAACAACTGGATCACTAGAGATTTACCCATCCCGGTCCTTTCGTACTAGGGACAGCTTCCCTCAAATCTCCTACGCCCACTGTGGATAAGGACCGAACTGTCTCGCGACGTTCTGAACCCAGCTCACGTACCACTTTAATCGGCGAACAGCCGAACCCTTGGGACCATCTTCAGCCCCAGGATGTGATGAGCCGACATCGAGGTGCCAAACCGCGCCGTCGCTATGGACGCTTGGGCGCGATC
>JAGLSW010000689.1 GCA_023135565.1 Candidatus Aminicenantota bacterium
ATCAAAACTTTTGTTTATTTAAAATTAAAAGCGCTCACTCGCTGCCCCTGCTGCGAAGCAGCTTATAGGCTCCCCACGCGAGTGGGGTTTAAAATCAAAAGCGCTACTGCTTGGGGGCGGCCTGTTTGCGCAGTTGCTCTACCATCACTTTCATACTCTGACCGCCGGGAGATAACGCTGCCGGGTTTATCTTGACCAGCTCTTCCCAGGCTTTGAGCGCGCCCGCAGGGTCGTTCAAATCATGCAGGTAGACCACCCCTTTATTAAAACGACAGGTCTGGTGATTGGGATCGCTGGCCGCGGCTTTGTCAAAAGCCAGGAGCGCTTCCTGCGGTTTACCACCGCGGCGGTACATAACGCCTAAATCAGTCCACACATCGGCATTACCGGGCTTTAATTCTAAGTGCTTCTTGTATGCCTCGATGGCTTTGTCAACCTGGTTCGTATCAAAATAGTTGTGTCCCAATTTCGCCCAGGCTTCGGCGTTTTTGGGGTTCTCTTTCACCTGCTGCTCCAAGACTGCGATCTGCTTTTGCAATTGCAATTGGTGCTGCATTTGCTGCTTTTGCTGCTGCTGTTGGGCGGGAGCCTGCACCATAGGCTGCTGCACAGACGAAACTTTACGGGCTTTGCGGGTTTTGCCCGTGGTTTGGTTATAAAAAAAACCTGCAAAAAAACCTAATATCAGGCAAAGAATAGCTATAATAAAGGCAGCGCTTATTTTCATATATCGTACTTCAGATTGTTCCTCTTTTTCCATGATAAACTCCTATTTAGCCGGTTTTTCTATTTTGACGGCCGCATCCTCGACGATGACCGCGAAACGGTAACCGGCGCCAAAATTTTTATCATAAGAGATTTTCCCGGAAATTAAGACTAAATCGCCTATATTTACCGTCTCTTTTGTGGTAACAGTAAGATCGTTTGTGCCCGCTGCGCCACTGCCGTCCCGGAGGTGCAGCCAGTTTCTTTTCAAAATATTGGGCGTAAATTTAACCGCTGTACCACGCACTTTTACCTCTTTTCCACGCAGGGAATCTTTCAGCGCATAACATTCAGCCACGGTATACCCCTCGGCTGCTTTTTTTACGGAACCGGGTTTGACTGCTACTTTCTTTTGGGGTTTTTTCTTTTTGCCCATGGCGGGGTGCCCCTGGGGCAGCACATCCCGGGTCATGGCGTCGTGCGTATAGGTAGTTATCTGCTTCCCCCCTACTTTGACGACGTTAACAAAAAAAATCCACTCGAAGGTTTTATTGAGAGTCCTGCTGTGGAAATTTTTCATTACATTGGGCTGGGAGAATTCGATAGTATCGCCTACTGAAACCGGGAATTTCCTGGCTGCGACCCAGTGTTTTTTTCCTTTTTCTTCAAATTGAACATAGGTATAGCCGCCGGAGTCCATGGTCTCGATGACTTTTCCGCTATAAGTCTGCTGCTGTGTGGGCGGGGTCTTTTTATCCGCAGTACTAACCGTTCCCGTACAATAAATCACAATAAACATTAATACTATAATAATACCTGTCCGGTTTTTTATTTTTTTCTTACTCTTCATTTTCTTTATGCTTTTTCTTTTTTAGTCGTTTTTTTTATACTCTTGAAACCTATTGGCCGGCGGTGCTGCCCGGGAACAACCGTTTGCACGATTGTCCCGGGAGCAAGCCGGTAATGCTGCGTCCGCGATCCGTGGACGACCGTCTACTAATTCGTTAATGCCGGCGGTGCTATTTTGCCACCGTGGCACACGCCGCAGGCATCTTTTTGCACATGGGGTAGAACCTCATGGATGGCTTTGGCGCTGTGACATCTTTCACAAATCCTGATGTCGGTGCTTCTTTTGTTTTCCGGGTCGTGACAGGTATTGCAGCCTTTCAAAGAGATACCGTGATGGGTATCCTTCATGCTCACGATCTTTAAGCCGTCGACTTCGCCGCCTTCTTTGTGGCAGATGCGGCAGTTTTCAACTGTGGGCGTCACTTTCGAGGCCGAATAGGGCGGTACCTCTGTGCTGAAATCGCTGACACCGGGGCTTTCATGACAGGAGTTACATTCTTTGTCTGTAGCCGCCTGGGTTTCGTGGTGGGGGCTCTTTTTATGACAGGCTTTGCACTCCCGTTCCAAAGCGACCCCGATTTTGCCGGGTTCGGTGGAAACTTTGTGGCAGTGAGAGCAGTCGCCGGAAGTGGCATAACTGGTGCCGTGGTGGGCGTCTACCTGGGAGTCTCCGTGACATCCCTGGCAGATTGCCTTATTGATCCCGGTAAAACCTACATCTTTGAAACCGATATCCTGTGCGATACCTTCGGCAAATAGACTTCCCGAAAACAGGAAGACAAGAAAAAATACGCTCAAGACTAAAATTGCCTCTTTTGAAAACCTGGTTGAATTCTTTGTTTGGGTCATTGCTAAACTCCTTTTAAAATGATTCATTTTTTTCACACAGTAACTATAAATAATTTTCTTAATAAAGTCAACAGGAAAAATAGAAGTAATTCTAAAATAATATGACAGATTAGACAATATAAGACAAATGCAGAGGGATGTCAAAACCACAGGTTATAGAAAATCCACAAAATTCTCTTTTCGATATTTGCCGGGAGGTGGCACTGAGGGGCTTTTTTGTTTTTTGCCCCGAAG
>JAGLSW010000069.1 GCA_023135565.1 Candidatus Aminicenantota bacterium
TTTGAACAAAACTTTTGTTAATTTCCGGGCAAATTCATTCCACGCGCATGTGGCGGCGCTGGAAAGCCCAAAGCCCGATTACAAAATATATTATAGTTATTATAATAAGCGCTGTGATTTCGGGTAGAATGTCTTTTAAACCTGAGTTCATGATCAGCACTTTGCTTAAGGCATCGATGGCATGGGTAGGGGACATAACCCCCTGGATGGTAAAAGGATACCCGAATATAGAAAACAAGACTTTGCCTTTCATTGGAAAAGCAGCGCCGGTGAAAAACATAAACAAAAAGAGGGGAAAATTACCTACCACCAATACTTCGTTCACGGTTTTGGTCAGCGCGGCCAGGATCAGGCTGAATGCGATAATAGAAACAGCGGTTAAAATCGCTATCAGTATTAAAAGGGCAAAAGAACCTTTAAAATCGAATCCCAAAGATAGGGCCGAGAAAACCGAATATTTCACCTTTGTAAACATCGAAAGATAAGCCGTCTACTGCTTTAAGGCGGGCGAATTTTTTCTTTAAGTTAGCTACTTTAATAACCACGTTGTTTGTCATTTCTTACACCCGGTCGATTTTCGTTTTTACTTCACCGGGATCGAAAGGATATGATAAATAATCACCGGCGCCTAACTCTATCACCTGCGAAATATAATCGAAGTCGCCTTCCGGTCCGCATACGAATACCGGTACGTCAGCCAATTTTTCTACTTTTAGGGTTTCCTTGAAAAGTTGTAGATTCTCCTCTTTTCCATAATTCAAGATTATCGCCTGTGGGGCCTCCAGGCTTTCCAGGCTTTCCCTGTCAAAAGAGGTGGGGCTTTCCACTGCGTAGTTAGACATCTTCAGCAGCGGTGTGATGGAGTGTTCGACGGGCAAGTTCTCAGCTTCGAAAACCAGCAGCCGCGGACCGGGAGCAGGGGCGGGAGGAGCTGTCGTGTCCTGCACCTGGGTGTCGATGATAGGCCCCTGGTAATACTCTTTATACCGGTTCTGCCGGTCGCCGGTCAGGTTCTCCGGGAGACGTCCCTTATCTTCCGGCTCTGTTTCCAATGCTTCTCGCAGTTCCCGGATAGAACTATAACGGTCCTCCGGGCTTTTGCTTAAACAGGTATTTATCACCCGCTGCAACCTGTCGTGCCGGGAGTCCTTTTCTTCCGGCCATAGGATAGGTTCAGGCGTTTTGTAAAGGTGCCCCAATACGATGGACATCTTATTGCCGCTGATAAAAGGGGGAACACCGCAGATCATCTCGTAAAGGATAATTCCTAAGGAATAAATGTCGCTGCCGGGCGAAATATCCTTCCTGCCCATTATTTGTTCCGGCGACATGTAAACAGGAGTGCCGATCACATCACCGGTAACGGTTATTTTTTCGTAAGCATCCCGGTCTACCGGTATGGCAGCGCCAAAATCGAGAATTTTGATGTTACAGACCTGACCCGGTTCTTCCCGGCAGAATATATTCGAGGGTTTAAGATCACGGTGGATGATGCCTGCTCGATGAGCTGCTTCTAAAGCATCCAGGATTTGATAAAGAGCGGTTTTAATCCAGGATATAGGCAGCGTTCCTTTTTCCAGGAGGATATCTTCCAGGTTCTTGCCTTTTAGGTATTCCAGGATGATAAAGGAAATCCCTTGCCAATTACCGGAATCGTGGATGGTGACAATATTGGGGTGATTCAATTTGCTCAAAAGATTCGCTTCCCGTAAAAAACGGGCAATGGTTTCCTCCTCTCTATCGAGGGTGGGCAGCAGCATCTTCAGTACCACTTCCCGTTTTAACATGAGATCTTCTACTAAATAAACCGCTCCCATTCCTCCGGCGCCGATTTTTTCGATAAGACGGTAACGATCCGCAATGGTTTTACCTATGTGTTTTTCCATTATTCAATATTTGTTAGTTAAATCTTGCCTCCGGCGGCCCTGCC
>JAGLSW010000690.1 GCA_023135565.1 Candidatus Aminicenantota bacterium
CCTCCCCGGCAGGGGCCGCCGGAGGTAAAATTATTAGATTTAAAATTGCAATTTATTCATAATTATTGTAAAATATAGTTACGAACAAACTAAAAAAAACTTATTTCTAAATTTTTCCAGGAAGCCGGTCACGAAATAATTTCTTTTTTTATCGCTGCCGGTGTGACTTCACTTACCGGGCGGGGCTGTTTTCCCCTTTTTTGTGCTATAGACGTTATTTGCAGTCGATACCACTTGTGCAGTGACGGCCCTGGCCGGCGCCCGCACCCCATCGTCCCGGCGGGTGCGTAGCCGTTTTTTTACCCGGTCATCAATTCTAAGTAGATATTCTCCACTAACTTCAAGCGCCTACAATCTCGTTTGCCCAGAGTCGCTCCAGGAAGGCTCGCCAGGGCAGGATCAGGATGTTGTCATGAGTCTTCCTGGGTTTGGGATCCCGGGAAACGAAAAAACAGCGGCATGAATGTTCCTCTTTAAAGGCCCGCAGCCCTTTTAGATGTTTATCGGTCACCCTGTCCGAGGATTTGATCTCCACGGCGATATCGCTGCCTAAGATTAGGTCCACTTCAAACTGCGATGCGGTTCTCCAAAATGAAACCGGGTAATCGAGCTGGGAATAGGAGGAGTGGGCCAGGACCTCCAAAGTTATAAAGTGCTCGAAAACCCTGCCGAAAAGTTCGGAGCCCTCTTTAACCCTACCCCGCCCGGTCAACTGCGCCGCACCCTTGTAAAATATTGCGTTTTGAGGTATATTAATCGGAAATGAACAGGACAAACAAAATATTACATTCGGTTTACGAAGCCATCGGCAGCACCCCTTTGGTGGAGTTGTCACGGCTGACCGGGTTTCTAAATTTGGAAGGCAGGATATTGGCCAAACTCGATTACCTGAATCCCGGTTTTTCAAAAAAAGACCGCGTCGCCCTACAGATCATCGAAGATGCGGAAGAACAAGGCTTATTAAAACCGGGCCGGGAAGTAGTGGAACTCACTTCGGGGAATACCGGCACCGGGCTGGCTATCGTCTGCGCCGTAAAAGACTATAAATTCGTCGCCGTTATGTCGAAAGGCAACTCTATGGAAAGAGCCCGGATGATGGCCGCTTTAGGAGCAGAGGTGGTGCTGGTGGACCAGGCGCCCGGTTCTCCCCCCGGCCAGGTGTCGGGCGAAGACCTGGAACTGGTCGAACAGGAAACCCAAAAAATCGTCAAAGAACGAAACGCCTTCCGCGCCGACCAGTTCAAACTGCAGGGCAATTTCCGCGCCCACTACCTGCATACCGGGCCGGAAATCCTAGAACAGAGCGCTGGAAAAATAGACGCTTTTTGCGATTTCGTTGGCACTGGAGGCACTTTCTCCGGCGTGGCGGCTGCCTTGAAAGAACACGACCCGCGAATCAAATGTTTCATCGTCGAACCTGCAAGCGCCGCTGTGCTGGCTGGAAAAGAAGTCACCGAAGCCAACCACCGCATCCAGGGAGGCGGTTATTCCATGAGCGATCTTCCCCTGGTAAAAAAAGAACATATCGACGGTTATCTTTTCGTGAGCGACGAAGAAGCCAAAACAGCAGCCCGCAGCCTGGCAAAGTTAGAAGGGATATTTGCCGGTTTTTCTTCCGGGGCCAATGCTGCCGCCGCGGCCCAACTGCTGGCCGGGGAATTTCGCGGCAAAACCGTAGTCATCTTGATGAACGATTCGGGCTTAAAATATTTGAGCACCGATTTATGGAGCCGGTAGGCAGCAAGTACCGAAGAGATGCAAAATGTTGCGGCGCAACATTTCTCACAATATTTTGCCTCCGGCGGCCAAA
>JAGLSW010000691.1 GCA_023135565.1 Candidatus Aminicenantota bacterium
GCGGTGTGCCGCGGCCCCCAACAACCGATCAATGGGGGCGTCCCCCGGCAGGGCCGCCGGAGGCAAGCCAGGGCGAATCATGATTAACTGTCCCCTTTTTTTGTAATAAGTGTCCTGATGGGGAAGGGGATATTGATTCCTTCCCGGTCATATCTTTTTTTCAATCGTTTGATGAACTCATGCTGCACCAGGAACCTGTCGAAAAATTCTTCACATTTTAAATGAACCGTAAAATTGATACTGGAATCGGCAAAGGTATGATAACGCAGGAAAGGGGTGAAATCTTCCGCGCCTCCGGCTGCTTCCCGCAGGGTTTCCCGCGCTACTTCCACGGTTACTTTTTCTACTTTCTCTAAGTCGGAATCGTAATCCACCCCCACTTCCACCAACACTTTCAATGCCTTTTTGGGCCTGTAAAAATTGACTACGACAGATGAAGATATTTTCGAGTTGGGCAAAATCACGTGATTTTCGGGCAACTGCTTTAGAACTGTGTCTCTCAAGGTTACGTCCACCACATAACCTTCTTCGCCGCTGTCGAGCCGGATATAGTCCCCGGGTTTTACCCGCTGGGAAGCTAAAATGTGAAAACCGGCAAATAAATTTGCCAGGGTTTCCTGCAGCGCTAAAGCGATAGCTAATCCACCGATGCCCAGGGTAGTAATGATGGGAGTAATCGATACCCCTATGGTTTGCAGGATTATCAATATGCCGATGCACAGGATAAAAATCCGGATTACGTTTTTGATGATAGACGTTTCAGGGATTCTCTCGCGCAGTTTTTCAGAGTAGACGAAAAAAGCGTCGCTTAAAAAATTCATCAGGAACCAAAAAATGGAAAATACCAGGAGAGCCTGGGATATTTTTCCCAGGAAGATTTTTTGATCCCCGGAAATAGGCAGGACACTGGTGGAAATGTAAAGCCCGATGAGTACAAACCATACCAGGATAACCGACTGCAAAGATTTAACGAATATATCGTCGAACCTGGCTTTGGATTTCGCAGCTAATTTGGCGAGTTTTTTTATGACGGTTTTTTTGACTATAAGGCCGGTGATGAAGCTGAGTATAATGATGGCTGCCGGTAGGACATGCTGTCCGAAATCGATATTCTTTAAAAAATCCATTATTTATTCCTTATATATATGTGGCACAATAGAGCGGTTGGGAATAGAGTAAATACAGCAGCTCTTATTTTTTATCGGTATTAAATTTAAAGGGGATATATAAGGGGCAGATGCGGAATAACCCGGTTAACAGCGGGATATAGCCGAGGTTAGCCCAGACGCAGTAATAACCTGTTACTGCATAGTAGACATAATGGGGAACCAGTATCAATAAACCGATAATGATACGAATCAAACGATCTTTTTTGCCGACATTACACTTCATGTTTATACCTCCTATTTAATAATACGGGAGCGCCGCCCCCGAAAGTTTGTTAAGCCAGTATTCTACAAGAAAAAAGTTTTTTTTTCAACATTTTTTTCATGTAACCGTTCAGTTCCGGGAAAAACAAAAACATACTTGCCACCGGCGGCCCTGCCGGG